>NZ_JAODYT010000048.1:0-35810 GCF_029834875.1 Pseudomonas sp. GD04158
GATGCGCCTGCGCCTGATGGGCCAACTGGCCTGGCACGACTACCGCCGCGAAGGGCGACTGTCGGCCTGCGCGATATTGGCGCTGGTGGCGGTGCTGGCCCCCCTGCTGGTGCTGTTCGGTCTCAAGTTCGGCCTGATCAGCACCCTGACCGAACGCCTGGAGCGCGACCCCGGCATCCGCGAGGTGATCCCGCTGGGCGGCGGGCGCTTCGGCAACGAGGCCATCGCCGAGTTGCGCGCCCGCCAGGACGTGGCCTTCGTCATCCCGCGCACGCGGCAGATCGCCGCCACGGCCGAGCTGTCCAGCGACAGCGGGCGGGTGACGGTGGAAATGATCCCCACCGCACCGGGCGATCCCCTGTTGCCGCAGCTGGATCAGCCCCTGGCGCTGGATGCCGTGGTGCTCAGCCAGCGCGCGGCGGAAAAGCTCGGCGTGATCGCCGGGGACCAGCTGCAGGCCGCCTTCGGCCGTCAGGTAAGCGGGCGCAGCGAGTTTCAGCGCACCGGCCTGCGCGTACAGGCGGTGCTGCCGCTCAGCGCCTTCGCCCGCGACGCGCTGTTCGCCGACCTGCGCCTGCTGGAGGCTGCCGAAGACTACCGCGACGGTCTGGCCGTCAGCGCATTCGGCTGGCCCGGGCAAGAGTCCACTGCGGTCGGGCGGATCTACCCGAGCTTTCGCCTGTACGCCGCCGACCTCGACAGCGTCGAAGTGCTGCGCCGCCACTTCGCCGGGCGCAACCTCGAAGTCGCAACCCAGGCCGAAACCATCGCCCAGGTGCGCTCGCTCAGCCGCAACCTGACCCTGGTGTTCTGGATCATCGCCTGCCTGGCGCTGGGCGGCGCCTTCGCGGCCATGACCGCCAGCGCACTGGCCGCGGTCGAGCGCAAGCGCCGCGCGCTGTCGGTGTTGCGCCTGCTGGGCTTCTCGTCCTCTGCGCTGGTCGCCTTCGTGGTGTTGCAGGCGCTCTATACCGGACTGTTCAGCACGCTGCTGGCCTGGGCGCTGTATGCCGGCGCGGAGTTCGGCCTGAACCAGCTGTTCCAGCACAGCCCCGGCGAGTACGCCTGCCGCCTGCTGGCCGGACATTACCTACTGGCCCTGCTGGTCACCCTGTTGTGCAGCAGCCTGGCGGCCGCCTCGGGCGGCTGGCGGGCTGCACGAATCGAAGCTTCGGAAGGATTGCGCGATGTCTAGAGGTCACTGGGCCCTGCTGTTGCCCGCATTGTTGGTGCTCGGCTGCTCCGAGGGGGAACAGGCCAAGCCGGTCGCCGCCCAGGCTCAGGCGGCGGAGGAGGCCGCGCCGCAGGAAGCGCCGCCAACCCCAAGCCCGCAGCCAAGCGCCGCGGCGCAGGCACCGGGCACCCCGCAAAACTACAACCCGAAACCGCTGGAGGACGATGTCGCCCTGCCGCTGCCCTGCGGCGGCGAGATGGTCTTTCGGCATGTCTATATCCTTGCTCGCGGCACGCTGGACGACCGCGAGATCAGCCTCGGCTACCCGTTCAATGAGGGCGATCCGGGCTATCAGCAATCCTTCATTTCCGGCTACCGCCGCGACTTCATCAACGGCCAGTTCGTCGTCGAGGATCTGCCCGAGGACTGGCGCAGCCGCATCGCGCCGACCCTGCCGATCCGCCAGGACGACGAGCTGCTCAAGCCCATGCTGTATTTCGTCGGCAAGTACGAGGTGACCGAGCGCCAGTACCAGCAGGTGATGGATCAGGCGCCGGCGCTGGCCGGCGCTGGCGAGGAGGTGTGCACGCCGGTGGCCGGCGGGGTGATGGCGCGCCGGCCCAAGGTCAATCTGTCGCGCTTCGAGGCCGAGCGCTTCGCCGCGGTGTACAGCGCCTGGCTGCTGCGGCATCACCGCGAGCGGCTGCCGATCAGCGGCCGCGGCAGCAACCCGGAAGACGGCGGCGTCGGTTTCGTGCGCCTGCCCACCGAAGTGGAATGGGAATTCGCCGCCCGCGGCGGGCATGCGGTGAGTCGCCAGGAGCTGGAGGGCAGGCTGTTTCCGCGGCGCGAGGAGGGCGTCGAAGGCGACGGCCCGCTGGCCGACTGGGCGGTGTTCACCCAGGTCGCCGGCGGCACGGGGCAGGGCGCACGGCTGCTGCCGGTGGGCAGCAGAAAGCCCAACCCACTGGGCCTGCACGACGTGATCGGCAACGCCGCGGAAATGGTTCACGACCCCTTCCAGATGGTGCATGCGGGCCGCCGCCAGGGCACCTACGGCGGTTTCGTGGTCAAGGGCGGCAACTACCTGGAAGGGGAAATGACCCTGTTCACCGGCATGCGTCGCGAGTACCCCTCGTTCGCCGCCGATGGCAGCGAACAGCGCAACGAGACCACCGGTTTTCGCGTCGCCCTGGGCGCGCTGTCGGCGCCGCGCTCGCGCTATCAGGAGCTGTTCGAACAATGGCAGCGCGAGGGGCGCCTGGCCGGCCTGACCGACGAGATCGAGGCGGCCGACGACCCGACCCTGCTGCTCGACAGCATCATCGCCGGCAGTGACGACCCCGAGCTGCAGGCGCGCCTGGCGCTGATCAACGAGGAGCTCAAGCGCAACGTTTCGCTGATCGCCCAGCAGCGTCAAGAGGCGGCGGCCAACCTGATCCAGTCCGCCGCGCTGGTGGCCGAAACGGTCAACAACTACAACATCCGCCTGACCAACCTGCAGAACAGCCTGAACCAGGCGCGCCAGGCCAAGGACCAGACCGCGGTGAAACTCTACGAGTCGGCCATCGCCAATGGCCGCAGTGCGCTGGACGGCGCGGTGAGCATCTACATCGACAACCTGGCCACCGGCACGCGCTACAGCGATGCGGTGATCCAGGCGCAGTTTCAGCGCACCCGGCAGGAGCTGGAACGCCAGCCCGTGCTGGGTAAGAGCCTGGTGAAACGGGCTACGCTGTTTGTGAAGCACGTAGGCGAATATCGCCAGCAACGCAGGGCCGATCCGGCAGCCATTCTCAAGGAGCTGCTGGCACCCTGAAGCAGGAGAGCCGGGCCGCGGGTGAGGGCGCCGTACGCCCCGGCCGGCAGGATGGAATCAGACAACTCAAGCATGAGGCCAATACCATGGAATACCCGCAGATCCGCTTCATACGCTCCTCGCTGATGTTCGCCGGAGCCTTCTCCATCCTCTTGCTGGGAGGCTGCGCCAGTGTCGGTGGTGGCGTCAGCTCCAAGGTGGCCAAGACCACCCAGGCCAACTACTACCCGGCCTGTTACGAGCCGGTCAATCACCTGCGCGCTTCCGATGCGGCCATGCAGAAATCGGTGACCACCGGCGCCGTCACCGGCGGCCTGCTCGGCGGCCTGGCCGGTGCCCTGAGCGGTGGCGACAATGCCGGGCGCAACGCGCTGATCGGTGCGGCGGCCGGCGCCCTGGTCGGCGGGGCGGCTGGCTACTACACCGAGCGGCAACGGCAGATCAGCGACGATCGCCAGCGCATCGCCTCCTACGGCAGCGACTTCGAGCGCAGCACCATGGACCTGGATCGCAGCATCGTCCACGCCAAGGCGGCGCAGGACTGCTATCAGCGCGAGTTCGAGAACCTGCGCGCGGCCCACCGCAACAAGACCATGAGCGACAGCGAAGGGCGCAATCGCTTCGCCGAAATACTCAGCGGCCTGAAGGAAACCAACGCCCTGCTGGCGGCTGCCGACGGCCGCACCGGCGAGGACATCAACACCTACACCCAGGCCTACGAGAAGGACCTGCAGCAGGTCGGTCTGGAACGCCAGCAGGTGGCGGTGGCCGCCAAGGTGGAAAGCGCGCCGGCCAGCAAGCCGGCACCGGCGGCCAAACCGGTGCCGCAGGAAGCGGTGGTGACCGAGCAGAAGATCCAGAAGGCCAGCGCCAAGCGCAGCGAGGCGCAGCAGGTCAGCAGCCGCGGCACCGGCATCATCAGCAGTGCCTGCAACAACCCGGACCTGGGCGACTGGGCGCCGGATCCCTGCACCAGCGTCTGAGGCAAGCGCCCGGGCATTGGCCGGCTCCCTCTCTCGCCGGGAGAGGGAAGCTGACATGCCCAGGCGCTCATTACCGCTCGTCAGCAGCCCTCCGAACACCCCCGCAAATAGGCTGAACATCCGCTGCTGGCGCTTTCTCCAAATCAGAGCAGGGCAATGTTGCCTGGCCAGTCGAGGAGACCGCGACATGAACCATAACCCCGGAAATCTCGCCAATGATCGTCAGAAGGCCTCGGAGGCCGGCAAGAAGGGCGGGCGCAGCAGCGGGGCAGCTTCGCCAACGACCGTCAGAAAGCGACCGAAGCCGGACGCAAGGGTGGCCGAAACAGCCACGGCGGTGGCCGCACCTGAACGTACCGAGGTGACGGGATGCCGCTGGCAGGCCTCCCGGGCGCGCTCGCGAGGGCCTCTACGGGAAGGCGCGGGCGGCGAAATACCTTGAACCCGCGAAGCGGCGAGCGAGTCAGGTTCTAGTACCAACCCACTCATTTGGTACGAGCCTCATGATCACGAAATGCTTATTCCCCGCTGCGGGTTACGGTACCCGCTTTCTTCCCGCTACCAAGTCGATGCCCAAGGAAATGCTACCGGTGGTCGACACGCCGCTGATCCAGTACGGCGTCGAGGAAGCGCTCGAGGCCGGCCTTACCCAGATCGCCATCGTCACCGGGCGCGGCAAGCGCTCGCTGGAAGACCACTTCGACATCAGCTACGAACTCGAGCACGAGATTTCCAATACCAGCAAGGAAAAATCCCTCATCGGCATTCGCCATCTGATCGAAACCTGCACCTTTTCCTATACCCGCCAGGTGGAGATGAAGGGCCTCGGCCATGCCATCCTCACCGGTCGCCCGCTGATCGGCGACGAGGCCTTTGCCGTGGTGCTGGCCGACGACCTGTGCCTTAACGTCGACGGCGACGGCGTGCTGAGCCAGATGGTCAAGCTCTACGAGCAGTTCCGCTGCTCCATCGTGGCGATCGAGGAAGTGCCCATGGACGAGGTGTCGCGCTACGGCGTGATCGCCGGCGAAGCGCTGCGCGAGGACATCTTTCGCGTCGAGCGCATGGTGGAAAAACCGAACCCCGAAGACGCACCGTCCAACCTGGCGATCATCGGTCGCTACATTCTCACCCCCGACATCTTCGAACTGATCGAGCAGACCGAGCCGGGCAAGAGCGGCGAGATCCAGATCACCGACGCGCTGATGAAGCAGGCCCAGCAGGGCTGCGTGCTGGCCTACAAGTTCAAGGGCCAACGCTTCGACTGCGGTTCGGCCGAGGGCTACGTGCAGGCCACCAACTTCTGCTTCGAGAATCGCCACAAGACTCACCCCGTGATCGCCAGCCCACGCCTGCAGGCGGTGTAGCGCATCAACCATCAGCGGAGAAGCGCAGATGAACGACAAGACATTGCCCGCGCAGCATCAGGATCGACAACCCGGTCTCGAGCACGCCATGCATCCCGAACCCGTGTACCTGTCCGATAGCTACCGCGCCGCCGACAAGCTCGCCGGCAAGGTGGCGATCATCACCGGCGGCGACAGCGGCATCGGCCGCGCCGTCGCCGTGCATTACGCCCTGGAAGGGGCCAAGGTCGCGCTGGTCTATCTCGACGAGAACGAAGACGCGCAAAAGACCGTGGACGAGGTGACCCGCCATGGCAGCGAGGCGATCGCCCTGGCCGGCGACGTGGGCGACGCAGGCTTCTGCCAGTGCGTCGTCGATGCGGTGATCGCCAAGTGGGGACGCCTCGACATCCTGATCAACAACGCCGGCGAGCAGCATCCCAAGGAAGACCTGCTGGAGCTGGAGGAGGCGGATTGGGAGCGTACCTTTCGCACCAACATCCTGGCCATGTTCCAGCTCACCAAGGTGGCGCTCAGGCACCTGCAATCGGGCGCCAGCATCATCAACACCAGCTCGGTCACGGCCTACAAGGGCAACCCCATGCTGCTCGACTACTCCTCGACCAAGGGCGCGATCACCTCGTTCACCCGCTCCCTGGCGATCAACCTGGCGCCGCGCGGCATCAGGGTCAACGGCGTGGCACCAGGGCCGATCTGGACACCCTTGATCCCGTCCACCTTCAGCGCCGACAAGGTCGCCGAGTTCGGCGCCGACACCCCGCTGGGGCGCCCTGGGCAGCCCTCGGAAGTGGCCCCGGCCTATGTCTACCTGGCCAGCAACGACGCCTCCTACATGACCGGGCAGATGCTCCACGTCAACGGCGGCAGCGTGGTCAATGGTTGAGTGCGCAGGCAGTCGGGAACGATGAAAAATACCCTGAACGACTCGACGCCTGATCTGCCTCAATTTATGTGAAGGCAATAACGCCTCGCGAACAACTATCAGGAGGTACCAGCAATGGCTACCAGCAAGAATCCGGGTAACTTCGCAAACGATCGTGAAAAGGCATCGGAAGCCGGCCGCAAGGGCGGCCACAACAGCGGCGGCAACTTTGCCAATGACCGCGAAAGAGCGTCCGAGGCAGGGCGCAAGGGTGGCCAGAACAGCCACGGCGGTCGTAACTCGTGACCGCTTCGTCAGGGCCCGCTTCTAGCGGGCCCTGACGTTCCAGCCTGCGTGATTACAAGACCTGAGGAGTGCATGACGATGAACGCCATCGAACTGCTGAAGAAGGACCATGAAACCGTCAAGGAGCTGCTGAGCCGGCTCGAGGAAACCACCGAGCGCGCGGTGCAGACGCGCAAGAAACTGATCAGCAAGATCGAGCAGGAACTGAAGATTCATACCGCGCTGGAAGAGCAGATTTTCTATCCCGCGTTCCGCCAGGCCGGCAGCAAGGACGATGCGGTGCTGGCCATCGAGGCGAAGGAAGAACACCGCGCCGTCGAGGCGCTGGTGCTGCCGGACATCAAGCAGACCTCGCCCTCGACCCTGGAGTTCGCCGGCCGCGTCAAGGTGCTCAAGGAGCTGCTCGAGCACCATATCGAGGAAGAGGAAAACGACATGTTCCCGCAGGCCAGAAAGCTCCTCGGCAAGCGCGAACTGGAGGACCTCGGCCAGGCCATGGAAACCCTGCGCAAATCGCTCAAGCAGGGCGAGGCCAAGGCAGCCTGATCCTCACCAGGCGGGTGCCTGCGCGCGGCAGGCACCTGCTGCTCAACGCTGTCGCGCCTGCGGCTGATAGGTCAGGCGCAGCGCCACGCAGGCGATACGATCGGCCTGCGCATAGGCCGGGTGCTGCAACTCCTCGCCGAACACGTCCGGATCGATTTCCTCGTAGCTCCAGTCCCAGCCGGTGTCGCCCAGCGACAGGCGGATGGCGTTGAGGAAGGGATCCTCGCCGTCGAAGATGGCCACGCCGGTATACAGCAGCAGCGTGCCGCCAGGGGCCAGACGTTCCATGGCCGTATCGAAGATCGCCAGCGACAGACCCGCACCGTGCTTGCCGCCGCCATGGCGATAGGTGCGTTGCTGCGGGTCGAGCATGTAGGGCGGGTTGGCGATGATCAGATCGAAGTAGCCGTCCACATCCCTGAGCAGATCGCTCTTGCTCACCTCCAGATTGAAGATGCCGGCCAGCCGCGCGTTCACCGCGGTCATGGCCAGCGCTCGTTCGTTGATGTCCAGGGCCAGCACCTGCGCCCCCGGACGCAGCTGCGCCGCGGTGATGGCGCCGGGCCCCGCGCCGCAGCCGATATCGGCGATGCGCCGCAGCGGCTGGTGGCAGTGCGTGAGGTGCTCGCGCAGCAGACGGGTGAAGCGATAGGTATCCGGACCGAAGAACACCGCATCGGCCTCCTCGGTGGGAAAGCGCGAATGGGCATACAGGCCGCCGTCGAGGGTCGACCAGCGCACCCGGCTGCGCCATTGCCCGTCCTGCCCCTGCAGCACCTGCGCTTCGTCCATGGCTTCGATGATCTCGGGTTCCAGCAGCCCATCGGCGAACGGGCGGCTCCAGCCGAAGACGTCGCGCAGATCGCGTGCCTGCTCGTTGCCGGGGCGGCCATTGACCCGTTGGTGGGTCGCCGGCGTCGGCGTGATGAAGTGATAACCGCGTGCCCGCAGTAGCGTGCCCAGACGCAGCAGGGCGAGGGTGGCGGGCGAAGCGAAATCCGGCTGATGCATGGGTGTCTCCAGAGTCAGTGAGCCTGCTGCAAGAGCGCGGCGAAGCTGCGCGTGGCCGCCAGGCCGGCCGCAGAGGCATGGTGCGCCGGAGCCAGCAGTTCGATCAGGCGACGTTCGCGGCCGGCTGGATCGAGACCTGCCAGCTGCGCCTGCAGCTCGCGCCGTTCGCGGTCCAGTTCGCCGCCCTGGGTCGCGGCGCCGGGCAGGTGTGAGACCTGGGCAGGGCGCCGCGGGCGGAAGGGGTTGGTCTGCTCGTCCTGGCTCCAGTCGCCGGCGATCCAGTCGTGCAGCAATTGCTTTTCGTAGGGACTGAACACGCCGAACATCGCCGCGCCTTCACCCTGCACCAGACGCCAGAAGCGGCTGTTGGCCGGATCCCTGTCGCGCCTGATCCAGCCATGCTGCTGCAGGGCGTCGAGAAAGCCGGCCACATCGCCTTCGGCGCCGAGCCATTCGTTGACCGTGCGCCCGCCGATACGGCAGTAATCGGAATGCACCTGGCTGGCCACGCTGCGCTTGCGCTCCAGCATCGCCAGCAGCTCGTGCTGTAGGTCGAAGGCTTCGATCACCGCCGTCGAGCCCGTGCCCAGCTCGCCGAGGCGATAGCCGTTTCGCACGCGCTGGTAGAACGCCTCGGCGTCGCCGACGACAGGCAGATTGTCCAGCACGCACTGCACGGCCTTGGCGGCATGGCCGGTGGCGCTGTTGTCGATGGTCACGTGCAGCTGGAAATAGTAGGGATCGATGCCCAGCTCGTTGAGCTCGAAACTGCTGATCAGCAGGTGCAGGGGCGGCTGTTCGTAACCCAGGTTGTAGCCGATGATTTCCGGCAGATAACGCTCGCACGCCAGGCCCAGGGCCAGCTGGATCGCTCCCTGGCGATAGAGTCCGTCGTCCAGCGCCTCGAGGTCGTCGCAGCCCTGGGTATGCAGCAGCCGGCGATACAGCAGCACGTGGTTCTGCGCCGGCACGCCGTCGCCCAGCTCTTCCAGGTAGGTACGCACCAGTGCGTGCATGCGCGCGTCGCGCCAGTGCGGCAGCGTGCCGTAGAGCCAGGCGCCATCGACAAGCTTGGTCGGCGCCACCGCGCGCAGAAAGTGCAGGGCATGGGAGCGATGCGGAAAGTAGCGCCGCTCGGCACCGGCGCGCCGGCTCGCCAGGTAGGCCGCGTACTGTTCGGTCACCGCCTGCGCATGCTGCCGGGACCACTGCGTCAGTTCCTCTACGCGGGACGGCAGCTCGCAGGGCAGCTCGCGGGCCTGCTCCAGGCATTGCTCGAGAAACTCCAGCGCCAGGGCATGGCCCGGCACGGGTTCGTCCAGCAGCTGGCGATAGGTGCGTTGCCAGGTGCCTTGCCGGGGCGGTGGCGCAATGGGGGTGGCGGAGGTGCTGTCGACGAAGCTGGCGATCGACATGAAAGGGTTCTCCTCGAACGGGCCTTGTTCTGTTTAGGAGGGCGCCGCCGGGACAAGATTCCACCTAATTTGCCGGTGCCTGCCGCTTCGTCCGAGAGGTTGAACCCTCACGCCCCGACGCCGCTCAACAGCAGCAAAGGCGGAGTGGACGGGACATGACACAGAGCACTTTCGGCATCGAGGAAGAGTACTTTCTCACCGACCTGACCAGCCGCCAGGTGGCCAGGCGCAACGTGGAGGCCTTCGCCACGGCCTGTCAGTACGAGCTCGGCGAGCGGGTGACGCGGGAGATGTTCGCCGCCCAGTTCGAAGTGGTCACCCCGGTGCTGCACAGCCTCACGGATGCCCGTCAGTGCCTGGAAGGTGCACGCCGCACCCTGGCGCGCCTGGCCAGGGAATTCGACTGCGGCGTGCTCGCCGCCGGCACCCATCCACTGGGCCAGTGGCGGCGCGTGCGGGCCACCGACATGCCGCGCTACCGAGCGATTTTCGATGATTACCGCATGGTCGCCAGCCGCAGCGTGCTGGCCGGGCTGCACGTGCATGTCGGCGTGGCCGAGGGCGTGGACCGTATCCGCCTGATGAACCGGCTGACGCCCTGGCTGCCGCTGCTGCTGGGCCTGAGTGCATCCTCGCCGTTCTGGAGCGGCCGCCCCTCCGGGCTGATGAGCTATCGCCAGGCGGTGTGCGACGAGTGGCCGCGCATGGGCATCCCCGATCATTTCGCCGACGAGGCCGAGTACCAGCGCTACGTGCAGGTGATGACCGACACCGGTTGCATCCGCTCGGCGGCCAACCTGTGGTGGAACATCCGCCCCTCGCTGCGCTATCCGACGCTGGAGCTGCGCATCGCCGATGCCTGCCCGCGGCTGGACGATGCGCTGTGCCTCGCCGGGCTGTTTCGCGCCATGGTCGAGCATGTGCAGCTCACCCCGCATCACGCCTGGTGCGATGACCCGCTGATCCGCGTGCTCACCCTGGAAAACCGCTGGCGTGCCAAGCGCCAGGGCCTGCGCGGGCTGTTCATCGAACCGGCCAGCCAGCGTCTGCTGACCTTCGCCACCTGGCTGGAGGAGGTGCTCGAGCGCATCGCCATCCAGGTGCCCGCGAGCGACCGCTGGATACTGGAGCATGCGCGCCACCTGGCGCTGCATGGCGGCAGCGCCGAGGCACAGCTGGCCGAATACCGCGGCGCCCGCGCCAACGGCCTGGAACATGGCGAAGCGCTGCACCAGGTGGTCGACAGCCTGATGGCGCAAACCGAACTGCATCCGTCGCAACAATTAGCCTGAACGTCCGCCCGAGACCGATTTCGGAATAGGGACATGCCCTGTTCCAGGAGAAAGCTCATGCGTGCATTGACCTACCATGGCAGCCACGACGTCCGCGTCGATCAGGTCGACGATCCCAGCATCGAACAGCCCGACGACATCATCCTGCGTGTCACCGCTACCGCCATCTGCGGCTCCGACCTGCACCTGTATCGCGGCAAGATTCCCCAGGTCAAACAGGGCGACATCTTCGGCCATGAGTTCATGGGCGTGGTGGAGGAGGCCGGTCCCGCGGTGACCGCGGTACGCAAGGGCGACCGGGTGATCGTGCCGTTCGTGATCGCCTGCGGCAGCTGCTTCTTCTGCCAGCTGGACCTGCACGCCGCGTGCGAAACCACCAACCCCGGGCGCGGCGCCATCCTCAACAAGAAGCAGATTCCTTCGGGCGCCGCACTGTTCGGCTACAGCCACCTGTATGGCGGCGTGCCGGGTGGCCAGGCCGAGCTGGTGCGCGTGCCCAAGGCCAATGCCGGCCCGTTCAAGGTGCCCGACGAGCTGGACGACGAGCAGGTGCTGTTTCTTACCGACATCCTGCCCACCGGTTACCAGGCGGCGATCAACGCCGGCATCAAGCCCGGCAGCAGCGTGGCCATCTACGGCGCCGGGCCGGTAGGGCTGATGAGCGCGGCCTGCGCGCGTATGCTCGGCGCCGAGCAGATCTTCATGGTCGATCACCATGACTACCGCCTGCAGTACGCCCAGCAGACCTACGGCGTGGTGCCGATCAACTTCGACGTGGTCGACGACCCGGCCGCCGCGATCATCGAGCAGACCGCGGGCCACCGCGGTGTGGATGCGGTGATCGATGCGGTGGGCTTCGAAGCCAAGGGCAGCCTGACGGAAACCGTGCTCACCGCCCTCAAGCTGGAGGCCAGCAGCGGCGTGGCCTTGCGTCAGTGCATCGCCGCCGTGAGGCGCGGCGGTACGATCAGCGTTCCCGGCGTCTATGCCGGCTTCATCCACGGCTTTCTGTTCGGCGATGCCTTCGACAAGGGCCTGACCTTCAAGATGGGCCAGACCCACGTGCACCCGCTCTTGCCGACATTGCTGCAGCACGTGCTCGAAGGCGAGCTGCGCCCGGAAATCATCATCAGCCATCGCCTGCCTCTCGCTGAAGCGGCCGAGGGCTACCGCATCTTCGAATCGCGCAAGGAAGAGTGCCGCAAGGTGATCCTGCGCCCATGAGCCGCTGGCCCGATTGTCTGAACCTTTGCCAGGGGGGCGCGCTTCTAAATCTCATCGGAGCCGCAAAGGCCCGTTATTCATCCTGACAGGAGGAACTGCCATGTCACTCAGCCACAATGTCCAACGCCTGGAACGTGCCATCTCGCTCGCCACCGGCGCCACCGCCGTGGTCACCGGCCTTTGCCAGGGCGGTTCGAGAGGGGTACTCAAGGCGCTGGGCGGCGCTGCCCTGCTGCAGCGCGGCTTCACCGGGCACTGCGTGGTCAAGGGGATGATCAGCGATCCCAAGACCGAACTCGAAGGCCTGCGCCAGTGCGTGGCCGACCTGCGCGCCGCCTTGCCGCGGCTGCAGAAGGAACTGGAGGCCGTGCAGCAGCGCCAGACCGCGCCCGGAGCACGAGAGGCACGGCTGGACAACGCCGTGGAAGAAACCTTTCCCGCCAGCGACCCGATCTCGCCCTGAACCAGGCTCGTCGCGATGGCGCGCTGGCGCCGTCGCCACACCGCAATTGGAGGAGGCAGCGATGAAAGACCGCACACCCGGCCCCAGGCCGCAGCAATTGCCGGAAGACGCTCTGGACTTCGAGGCTGACGAAGAGAGCAGCATCCTCGGCGATGTACCGGCGCAACCAAGCGAGCGCCCCGCACACAGCGCGCAGGATCAGCCCGGCCTGACCGGCGGCGCGACGCTCAGCGAAAGCGCACACGAGGACAACGTCAGTCTCGACGACCTCAGCCCGGATACCCTGATCGACGACAGCGGCGCCCGTTCGCCTTTCGAGCGCGGCGAGGATCGCCCGCTGGATGAGGAGCTCAGCATCGTCGACGAAACCGACATAGGCGGTGGCGCCGGCCTCGACGAAGCCGAGCTGGCGCGTTCGGCGCCGCTCGACGGTGAGCCCTGGACCGACGAGGTGGTGCCCGGCGAAAACGGACGCAAGGGCGGCACCCGCCACTAGGCAAGAACGGCGCCTGCCCGATGCCGCAGCGTATCGGCGCGGGCGCCGTGGAGAGACGCATTCATTCGGGCCAGACGCGCCTGGCCGCGGATGAAGGCATCCTTGCATCGTGATCACTGCTTCTTGCGCAGCGCTTCCACCAGCTCCTGCTTGCGCATGCGCGAACGGCCGGACAGGTCGCGTTTGCGCGCCAGATCCATCAGCTCGTCACGGGTCATCGACTCCAGCTGCTGCCCGGCGCGGGGCACGCCCTGGCGCGTCTTGGCCGCGCGCTGGGCGGACGATTCGCGGGCCTGCTGCTTGGCGCCGGCGCTGGTCTTGCGGCCCGAGCCTCCGGCCTTCTCGCCGCCACCGGACTGCTTGTTGACCGTGGCCCAGGCGCGCGCCTCGGCCTTCTCCTCGGGTACGCCGCGAGCCTTGTAGCTGTCCTCGATGTGCTCGGCCTTGCGCTTCTGTTTTTCCGTGTACTTGGCTTTGCTGCCTCGGGGCATGAGGGTTCTCCCGGTTGGTCATGCGGCGGAATTGCCGCACGACACCTATCGGGAATGAATGCGCATGGCCGGTTTGGTTCCCCGTTTCGGATGATCGGAGCTGCATCGATCAGCCGAACCTCTTCGCCGTTTCGCGGCTCAGAAGGAAAGAATCGAGGATCTAACGCAGATGGACGTATTCGAGCGCATTCTCATGACCCTGGTGGAGGAGTTCTCCGATCTCGCCCAAGTGGAACACATTACCCGCGCCACGCTGCGCCTGGTCCTGGCCATGTTCCTCGGCGGGCTGCTCGGCTATGAGCGCGAGGTCATGGGCAAGGCGGCCGGTCTGCGCACGCACATGCTGGTGTGCCTGGGGGCGGCGATCTTCGTCATGGCGCTGGAGCAGGACGGCGCCGAAGCCGACGCCATGAGCCGGGTGATCCAGGGCATCGCGGCCGGTGTCGGTTTTCTCGGCGCCGGCACCATCCTCAAGGGGCAGAACATCTCCGACGTCAAGGGCCTGACCACTGCGGCCGGCCTGTGGGCCTCGGCTGCCATCGGCGTGGCGGTCGGTCTTGGCCGCGAGGCCACTGCCGTTCTGTCCACGCTGATCGTGCTGGTGGTGCTGCACCTCATGCCGCTGATGGTCGAACCGGGTACCAGGAACCGGCCGGATGACCAGGCCGAAGAGGAACCTGACGACAGGCGATAGCCCATCGCCCCGGTAAAACTGCCTGAACTTTTCCGCCTCCGGCTGCCTCGGAATTTTTAGAGCCAGCCTGCGCTGCGCTCGTTTTTTTCATACCCCACGAAGCGTCTGCCAGGCGTGAAGGAGCCAGGAACCATGCTGCCCCCGCACTCCGTCGAGCAATCCCTTGCAATAGCCCTGAAGGAGCCCCGACTGGCACTGGAGGCGGTACAGCCGGTGGTCGAGCAGGGACGGTTCGCCGCCAAATGCCTGTGCGGACGTCCGCTGGTCGTCAGTGCCGTGATCTTCAGCGACGGCCATGACCAGTTGGCCGCCGACCTGCTCTGGCGCAGCGCCGATCAGGCCAGCTGGCAACGCGTGGCGATGCAGCCACTGGGCAACGATCACTGGTCCGCCACCCTGCAGATCGACGAGCAGGGCCGCGCCGAGTTCGCCATCGAAGCCTGGCTGGATGTCTATGCCAGCTTTCGTCAGGAACTGGTGAAGAAGCTCGGCGCCGGCGTGCCGGTCGATCTCGAACTGCAGGAGGGCGCACAGCTGGTACGCCGCATCTGCGCCCAGGCTCCGGAGCACCTGCGTGGCGAAGTGGCTGCGCTGGTCGAGCGCGTGGAAGCCGCGCAATCGCAGGAAGAGCGTGAGGCGGTGCTGATCGATCCTTCGGTCAACGAGCTGATGCGCCGCGCCGAGTACCGTCCGCACCTGCTGCGCAGCCGCAACTACCCCCTGGATGTGGAGCGCCGCCTGGCCGAGTTCGCCAGCTGGTACGAGCTGTTCCCGCGCTCCCTGGGCGAGGATGGCCGTCACGGCACCTTCGCCGACGTCGAGAAGCGCATTCCCGAGATCGCCCGGATGGGCTTCGACGTGCTGTATTTCCCGCCCATCCACCCCATCGGTCGCACCCATCGCAAGGGGCCGAACAACAGCCTGAAAGCCGGCCCGGACGACCCCGGCAGCCCTTACGCCATCGGCAGCGAGGAGGGTGGCCACGAGGCCCTGCACCCGCAGCTGGGCAGCCGTGAGGACTTCTGCCAGATGGTCGAGGTGGCGCGCCAGCATGGCCTGGAAGTGGCGCTGGATTTCGCCGTGCAGTGCTCGCCCGACCATCCCTGGCTCAAGCAGCACCCCGGCTGGTTCAGCTGGCGACCCGACGGCAGCATCCGTCACGCCGAGAACCCGCCGAAGAAGTACGAGGACATCGTCAACGTCGAGTTCTACGCCGAGGCGGCCATGCCCGATCTGTGGCTGGCCCTGCGCGACGTGGTGCTGGGCTGGGTAGCGCTGGGCGTGACCCTGTTTCGGGTGGACAACCCGCACACCAAACCCATGCCGTTCTGGGAATGGCTGATCGCCGATGTGCGCGCTCGGCACCCGGAAGTGATCTTCCTCTCCGAGGCCTTTACCCGCCCGGCGATGATGGCGCGCCTGGGCAAGCTGGGCTTCAGCCAGAGCTACACCTACTTCACCTGGCGCAACACCAAGGCCGAGCTGCAGACCTACTTCACCGAGCTGAACCAGCCGCCATGGCGCGACTGCTACCGGCCGAACTTCTTCGTCAACACGCCGGACATCAACCCCTATTTCCTGCAGCGCTGCGGCCGCCCCGGTTTTCTCATCCGCGCCGCGCTGGCCACCATGGGCTCGGGGCTGTGGGGCATGTACTCAGGCTTCGAGCTGTGCGAGGCCGACCCGGTGCCGGGCAAGGAGGAGTACTTCGACTCGGAGAAGTACCAGCTGCGCCCGCGCGACTACCACGCCCCCGGCAACATCAACGCCGAGATCGCCCGGCTCAACCAGATCCGCCGCGAGAATCCCGCGCTGCAGACCCACCTGGGCTTCCAGGCCTACACGGTGTGGAACGACAACATCCTGTACTTCGGCAAGCGCACCGAGGACCGCAGCAAC
The DNA here is from genome assembly GCF_029834875.1 of Pseudomonas sp. GD04158. Lineage (NCBI taxonomy): Bacteria > Pseudomonadati > Pseudomonadota > Gammaproteobacteria > Pseudomonadales > Pseudomonadaceae > Pseudomonas > Pseudomonas sp. GD04158. Next base: position 16,043 of record NZ_JAODYT010000048.1, read on the forward strand.
TTCATCCTGGTGGCCATCAGCCTCGATCCCTTCGCAGCCCAGGAGGCGCACTTCGAGCTGCCGCTGTGGGAGCTGGGCCTGCCTGACGACGCCGACCTGCACGGCGAAGACCTGATGAACGGCCACCGCTGGACCTGGCACGGCAAGGTGCAGTGGATGCGTATCGAACCCTGGCATCTGCCGTTCGGCATCTGGCGCATCCAGGCCGGCAACTGACAAGGAGGACGCCCGACATGGCCAGACGCAGCAGCGCCAGAACCTTTCTCAACGATCCGCAGTGGTACAAGGACGCGGTGATCTACCAGGTGCACGTGAAGTCCTTCTTCGATGCCAACAACGATGGCATCGGCGACTTCCAGGGCCTGATCGACAAGCTCGACTACATCGCCGACCTCGGGGTGAACACCCTCTGGCTGCTGCCGTTCTATCCCTCGCCACGGCGTGACGACGGCTACGACATCGCCATGTACCGGGGCGTGCACCCGGACTACGGCAGCCTCACCGACGCCCGCCGCTTCATCGCCGAGGCGCACCGGCGCGGCCTGCGCGTGATCACCGAGCTGGTGATCAATCACACCTCCGACCAGCACCCCTGGTTCCAGCGCGCACGGCGCGCGAAGAAGGGTTCCAAGGCGCGCAACTACTACGTCTGGTCCGATCGCGACGACAAGTACGCCGGCACCCGGATCATCTTCATCGACAGCGAGAAGTCCAACTGGACCTGGGACGCGGTGGCCGGGCAGTACTTCTGGCACCGCTTCTACTCGCACCAGCCGGACCTCAACTTCGACAACCCGCGGGTCATCGAGGCGGTGCTCGGGGTGATGCGCTTCTGGCTCGACATGGGCGTCGACGGCCTGCGCCTGGACGCCATCCCGTACTTGATCGAGCGCGACGGCACCAGCAGCGAGAACCTGCCGGAGACCCACGAGGTGCTCAAGCGCATCCGCGCCGAAGTGGATGCGCGCTACCCCGATCGCATGCTGCTGGCCGAGGCCAACCAGTGGCCGGAGGACACCCGACCGTATTTCGGCGAAGACGACGAATGCCACATGGCCTTCCACTTCCCGCTGATGCCGCGCATGTACATGGCCATCGCCCAGGAAGACCGTTTTCCGATCACCGACATCCTGCGCCAGACCCCGGAGATTCCGCCCAATTGCCAGTGGGCCATCTTCCTGCGCAACCACGATGAACTGACCCTGGAGATGGTCACCGACGACGAGCGCGACTACCTGTGGAACTACTACGCCGCCGACAGTCGCGCGCGCATCAACCTGGGCATCCGCCGGCGCCTGGCGCCCCTGGTGGGGCGCGACCGGCGACGCATCGAGCTGCTCAACAGCCTGCTGCTGTCGATGCCCGGCACGCCGACGCTGTACTACGGCGACGAGATCGGCATGGGCGACAACATCTACCTGGGCGACCGCGACGGCGTGCGCACACCCATGCAGTGGTCGGTGGACCGCAACGGCGGGTTCTCCCGCGCCGATCCGGCCAGCCTGGTGCTGCCGCCGATCATGGACCCGCTGTACGGCTACCAGACCATCAACGTCGAGGCCCAGGCGCGCGACCCGCACTCGCTGCTCAACTGGACGCGGCGCATGCTCGCCATCCGCAACCAGCACAAGGCCTTCGGCCGCGGCAGCCTGGAAATGCTGGCACCGAGCAACCGACGCATCCTCGCCTACCTGCGCCTGCACCGCACCGAGGAGGGCAGCGAGGAATGCATTCTCTGTGTGGCCAACCTGTCCAGCGCGGCCCAGGCCGTCGAACTGGAACTGGCCGACTACCACGACCGGGTGCCGGTGGAGATGGTCGGCGGCGCATCCTTTCCGCCCATCGGCCAGTTGCCCTACCTGCTGACCCTGCCGCCCTACGGTTTCTACTGGTTCTACCTGGCCGACGCCTCGCAGATGCCCAGCTGGCACCTCAAACCGGTGGAACGCATGCCCGAGCTGCAGACCCTGGTGCTCAGCCGCGGCCTGAGCGAAGTGCTGGAAGGCCGGCCACGGCAGATTCTCGAGCGCGAGTCGCTGCCGCTGTACCTGCCGAAACGGCGCTGGTATGCCGGCGACCGGATCGCCGCCGGTGCGGTTCGGCTGCTCTATGTCGTGCCGCTGGACCAAGAGGCCGACGCGCCCCTGCTGGCCGAACTGGAGGTGCGTGGCGAACAGGGTGCCGAGTACTACCGCCTGCCACTGGCGGCGGTGCCCGAGCGCGCCGAAGGCAACGACCTGCCGCAGCAGATGGCCCTGGCCAGGCTGCGCCGCGGCCGCCACGTGGAACTGCTGACCGACGCCTTCAGCCTGCCGCAGTTCAGCCAGTCGATTCTCGCCCTGCTGCGTCAGGAGCGCGTGCTGCACAGCGCCGCAGGGGAGATCCAGTTCCGCGCCGAGCCGGCCCTGCTGGCCCTGGATAACGGCGAGGAGGCCACCTTCAAGCTGCTGTCGGCCGAGCAGTCCAACAGTTCGGCGCTGGTCGGCAACCAGATCCTGCTCAAGCTGCTGCGCCGCGGTTTCGCCGGCATCCACCCGGAGGTGGAAATGAGCCGCTTCCTCGGCGACCAGGGTTTCGCCAATATCGCGCCGCTGCTGGGCGAGGTGGTGCGGGTCGACGACCAGGACCAGCACACCCTGGTCGTGGTGCAAGGCTATCTGGACAACCAGGGCGACGCCTGGCTGTGGACCCTCAACACCCTGGAACGCGCCATTCGCGAAGAGCTGACCGGTGGCATGAGCGAGCCGCAGGTCGATGCGCTGGCCGAACTCGCGCAGTTCTGCAGCGTGCTCGGCAAGCGCGTCGGCGAGATGCACGCGGTACTGGCGCGGCCCACCGAGAATCCGGCGTTCGGCTGTCGCCTGAGCGACGAGCAGGACTGCGCCGCCTGGCGCGAGTCGATCGCCGAACAGCTGCATCAGGCCCTGCGCGCGCTGCAGCAGCAGCGCGACGGCCTGGCGCCGGCCCTGGCCGAACAGACCGACTGGCTGCTCGACCACGAACAGCAGCTGCAGCAGGCGCTCGGTCATCTCACCCAGCGTGTGGCCGGCGGTCTGCGCATCCGCGTGCATGGCGACCTGCACCTGGGCCAGGTGCTGGTGGTGCAGGGCGATGCCTACGTCATCGACTTCGAGGGCGAGCCCAATCGCACCCTGCAGGAGCGCCGCCAGTACCACAGCCCGTTCAAGGACGTGGCCGGCATGCTGCGCTCGATCGATTACGCAGCCGCCGTGGCCCAGCGCAGCGCCGGAGGCATGGACGGCGGCGGCGACTCGCAGCAGACGGTGGCGGCGCTGGTGGCGCGCTACCGCGAAATTGCCCGCGATGCCTTCCTCGACGGCTACCGCCTGGCGGCAGCCGGCCTGCCTCACGAATGGTACGAACGCGACGGCGAAGACGCCGCGCTGACCCTGTTCAGCCTGGAAAAGGCCGCCTACGAAATCGTCTACGAGAGCGGGCACCGCCCCGACTGGATCGACGTTCCCCTGCAGGGCCTGGTGGACCTGGCCCGACAACTGATGGAGATAACGAGTTGAGTGACGAACGAGTGATGCGTCTGTGCCGGGCCGAGGAGGGCGATCCGTTCGGTTTCCTCGGCCCGCATGCGCAGGGCGACGGCACGCTGGTGCGCGTATGGCTGCCCGGCGCCGATGCCGTGGAGCTGATCGATCCCGAAGGCAGGCTGCTGGGCGAGATGCAGCGCCGTCACGCCGACGGCCTGTTCGAGCTCGAGCTGGAGCAGCCCAGCGCCTATCGCCTGCGCATCCACTGGCCCGGCAGCGTGCAGGAGGTGGAAGACCCCTACGCCTTCGGCCCGATTCTCGGCGAGCTGGATCTGTACCTGTTCGCCGAAGGCAACCACCGCGAGCTGTGGCGTTGTCTCGGTGCGCGCCCCTGCGAACACGAGGGCGTACCCGGCGTGAGCTTCGCGGTGTGGGCGCCCAATGCCCGGCGGGTGTCGGTGGTGGGCGACTTCAACAGCTGGGACGGTCGTCGCCACCCAATGCGCCTGCGCTACCCGGCCGGGGTGTGGGAGCTGTTCATTCCGCGCCTGGCCGCTGGCGAGCGCTACAAGTACGAAATCCTCGGCCAGCACGGCCTGCTGCCGCACAAGGCCGATCCGCTGGCCCAAGCCACCGAGGCGCCGCCGGCGACCGCCTCGCGCGTACCGCGCGGCGAAGCCTTCGCCTGGCAGGACGAGCACTGGATGAACGACCGCGCGCAGCGCCATCGGCCCGAGGCGCCGCTGGCCATCTACGAGCTGCATGCCGCCTCCTGGCAGTGGCACGATGAGCGCACGCCAAGCTGGGACGAGCTGGCCGATCGGCTGATTCCCTACGTGCAGAACCTGGGGTTCACCCATATCGAGCTGATGCCGATCATGGAGCACCCCTTCGGCGGTTCCTGGGGCTATCAGCCGCTGTCGCTGTTCGCGCCCACCGCGCGCCTGGGCGAGCCGGAGCGCTTCGCCGCCTTCGTCGACCGCTGCCACCGCGCCGGCCTCGGCGTGATCCTCGACTGGGTGCCGGGACACTTTCCCAACGACGCCCACGGTCTGGCCGAGTTCGACGGTACCGCACTGTACGAATACGCCCATCCCTTCGAGGGCTACCACCCGGACTGGAATACCTGCATCCACAACCTCGGCCGCAGCGAGGTGCACGGCTTCATGCTGGCCAGTGCGCTGTACTGGCTGCGCGAATACCACGTCGACGGCCTGCGCGTCGACGCCGTGGCCTCGATGCTGTATCGCGACTACTCGCGCGAGGAAGGGCAGTGGATCCCCAACCGCCATGGCGGGCGCGAGAACCTGGAGGCCATCGAGTTCCTCCAGCACCTCAACGAGGTGGTGCGCAGCGAGGTACCGGGGGCGCTGGTGATCGCCGAGGAGTCCACCGCCTGGCCCGGCGTCAGCCGGCCAGTGAACGAAGGTGGCCTGGGTTTCAGCCACAAGTGGAACATGGGCTGGATGAACGACACCCTGCGCTACTTCCAGACCGACCCGCTGTACCGCCGCCATCACCACCAGCAGATCACCTTCGGCCTGCACTACGCCTTCTCAGAACGCTACATCCTGCCCATCTCCCACGACGAGGTGGTGCACGGCAAGCGCTCGCTGATCGGGCGCATGCCGGGCGATCGCTGGCAGCAGTTCGCCAACCTGCGTCTGTTCCTCGCCCTGATGTGGACACACCCTGGCAAGAAGCTGCTGTTCATGGGCTGCGAGTTCGGCCAGTGGCGCGAATGGAACCACGACCAGCAGCTGGACTGGTACCTGCTGCAATATCCCGAGCATGGCGCGGTACAGGCGCTGCTGGGCGAGCTCAATCGGCTGTATCGCGAGGAAGTCGCGCTGCACCAGTGGGACGAGCGCCCGGAGGGCTTTCAGTGGCTGATCGGCGACGATGCGCACAACAGCGTGTTCGCCTGGCTACGCCATGGCGAGGGTGGGCAACCGCTGCTGGTGGTACACAACTGCACGCCGCAGGTGCGCCACGATTATCGGGTGGGGGTGCCGCGCGCCGGCGCCTGGCAGGTGCTGCTCAATACCGACGAGGGCCGCTGGTGCGGCTCCGGGGCGGGGAGCCAGGGCACGGTGCACAGCGATGCGGTGGCCAACCATGGCCTGCACGATTCGCTCAACCTGCAGCTGCCGCCGCTGGCTACCCTGGTGCTGCGCCCCGTGTAGAGGGGCACCGCGTGCGGTTGCATGCTTGGACGTGTCACGGTGCGCGCGGCGCACCCTACGGGCAAGCAACGCGCGGCACCTCGAGTGAGTAGGGTGCGCCATGCGCACCAGCCGCATGTGCGGTTGGTGCGCATCCCTTGGCATCAATGGGCGCTGGACACTCCGCGCAGGACGGTATCGTTGGCCTGGCGGCTATGCCCGGAGGCGATGTTGCCCAGCGACACCACGCCCACCAGGCGCTTCTCGCGGTTGAGCACCGGCAGGCGGCGCACCTGCAGGTCCGCCATGTTGGCGGCGACGTGGTCGACGTCCTCGTCGTCGAAGCAGTAGCGCACGTTGCTGCTCATCACCTGACGCACCGGCGTATTGCCGTCCAGGCCGGCGGCCACGGCGCGGATGGCGATGTCGCGGTCGGTGACCATGCCGATCAGGCGATCGCCCTCGTTGATCAGCAGCGCGCCACTGTCGATGTCGGCCATCAGGGTCGCGGCCTCGCGGATGCTGCGCTCGGGTTCGAGGGTGCGGACGTTGCGGGTCATGATCTTGCTGATTTTCATCGTTGCTCTCCTTTTGCGGATAAGGGCCGCAGGCCCATGGTTTGCGACTGGCCGAATGCGCCAGTTCAGGAGTAGCGCACCAGCTGGTGCGGGTAGTTGCCGACGCGCGAACCCACCACCATTTCACTGACCCAGTCGATCAGGATGCGGGTGTAGGCCTGCTGGTGACGGTCGTCGCTGAGCCCGTGATCGGCGCCGGCGAGAATGCGGTGGGTGAGCGAGTGGGCCTTGTCGAAGGCCGCGCGGTAGCTCATCAGAGTGGCGTGCGGCACGAAGTCGTCATGCTCGGACTCCACCAGCAGCACGTCGCCGTGAAAGTCCGCGCAGGCAGCCAGGGCCAGGTTGTCCTGCGGCCGCCACGGCTGCTGCCGGTACTGGGCCAGGCGTGCCTTGTCGAGCTGACGCTTGGGCAGGTGCCACTGCTCGTCCCAGTACAGCGCGGGCACGCGCAGTGCCATCCAGCGCACCTTGCGCTGCGCGCTGAGCAGGGTGGTCAGGTAGCCGCCATAACTGCTGCCGATGACGGCGATACAGTCGCTGTCGACGGCGGGGTGGGCGACCAGGCGGTCGTAGGCGGCGAGGATGTCGCTCAGGTTGTGTTCGCGGGTAACCCGGCCCTGCGCCCCGATGTCGCGCTCGTGGCCACGCAGATCGAAGGTCAGGCACACGCAACCCAGCCCGGCGATGCCGCGTGCACGCGCCAGGTCGCGCTGCTGGCTGCCGCCCCAGCCGTGCACGAACAGCACGCCGGGCACCTGGCTGGCCGGGGAAACCAGGGTGCCGGCGATGCTCTCGTCGGCCACCTGGATGTCGATGCTTTCGCTATGCACGCTCATGCTCAGTAACCCTGACGTACTTGCTGATCAAGCCGAGCCCGTCCTCATCGCCCTGGTACAGACAGATCGCCCCCGGCGGTGGCGGCACGTCGCCGTACAGTTCGTGGGTCGAGGCCTGCAGGCTTTGCAGGTCCGGCTGCTCGATGAAGGCCTCCAGCGCGAAGATCTCCGCGGCGCTCGCACCACCCACGCGCCAGGACTGTTCCAGCACGCCGCAGCGCGCGCGGCCGACGGTGTTCAGGCCCTGGGCCACGTCATAGTTGCGCCGCGAGGCGCGAACGGCGGGGTAGGCCTCGAACACCGCCAGCTCGAAGATGCGCGCCTGCTGTACGGCCAGACGCACGGCGCGCGGCAGGTCGAGCGTCATCAGTGCCAGGTATTCGCCTCGTACCAGGGTCAGCTCGGAGCCGCCGTAGACCTGGCAACCGCTGTTGTCCGAGGTCAGCTGCTGGATGCCGTAGTAGCTGAGCGTGACGCCGGCCACGCGAATCTGGCCGACGCTGTAGGTATAGGGCTCCTGCAGGTCCTCCTCGAGCACCAGGCCCAGCTCGCGTATCCGCTGCGGGTCGATGTCGGCCAGCGCCGCATCCAGCTCGCTGGCCGTACGCAGCACCTGCTGGCCGCGTCCGCCGCAGCCCTCGACCGGCTTGAGGCGCACCGGCCCATCGCGCAGAAGGCGCCGGCCGGCTTCCCGTGCATCGTCCAGATCGAAGGCGGTGAAGCCGGGCAGGGTGATGCTTTCGATCTGCCGGGCGAAACGCCGTGACCAGCCCTGCGGCACGTAGCGGGGCGAGTCGAGGGTCGGGTGATTGATGGCCTTGGTGGCCTGGAAGGCATGTTCGACCTGACCACCGAAGAAATCCTGCGGCCCTTCGATGCCCAGCGCCGTCACGTCGCCGACCAGGGTGTCCGAAGGCAGGAAGTAGTACTTGCCCTGGCCGTGCACGCCCGGCTGACTGGGGCCGAGAAAGGGGCAGCCGAGCAGCGCCGCCAGCTTCTCGCCGAGCAGACGCTGGACGCTGCGTTCATGGGCCGTGGAGTGAGCATCGCTGGGCAACAGCAGCAGACCGTCAAACCCCATCATTGCGGATCCCGCCAGGTACCGCCGCTGCTTTCGCAGTCGATGCGTACCTGCCTGAGATCGCCGGCGCGGTAGTAGTGGGTGATCACCTTGGCGTCGTTGGGTACGGCCGGGCGCGGTTTGCCCTGGTCGTCGTCGCCGGCGCGGTAGTTGGCCAGCGTCGCCTGGGTCAGCGCGGCTTCGCAGCTGCCGATCTTGTCTGCCGCGCAACTGGCAACCTTCTGTTGCTCGCGGCGGATCATGTCGGTGCTTTCGTTGCTGCACGACCAGTCGATGGCACCTTCGTCCATCCCGGTGAATTCGTAGCACAGTTCCTGTTCCACCTCGGCGATGGCGTCGCTGGAGGCACTCGAAGTGACGTAGCAGGCCTCGGCCCACACCTGGCCGGCGCTCAGGCAGCCCAGCAGGAGAATCGAAACGGCGGCTCGCATGAAGCATTCCTCAGCATTGGCATTCATGGGTTGTGAGCCGCCCCCGAGGGGGTAAGTTCAGGGTTTTGGATAAGTGGATAGGGCAGAAAAACCCTGAACTCGACGGCGTTCCTGCGGCCACAAACTAGAAAGCCGAACGCTCGTTTCGGTGTCTCACCACTGCGCCGCGCGGCTGCGCGAAGGACAGGCCATGAACGACTCCCAACTGGATACCGACAGCCCCGTCGAACACTTCAAGGCGCTGATTTTGTACAAACTGCGCTATGCCGTGGGCAAGGACCCGGCCAACGCCTACGAGCACGACTGGTTCGAAGCCCTGGCGCTGGCCACCCGCGATCAGCTGATCGATCACTGGGAGGAGTCCTCCACGCAGGTCGATCGCCAGGCCGCCAAGCGCGTCTATTACCTCTCGCTGGAATTTCTCATCGGCCGCCTGCTGATCGACAACCTGAGCAACCTCGGCCTGCTCGACATCGCACGCCAGGCGATGAGCGAACTGGGCGTGGAGCTCGAGCGCCTGCGCGAGATCGAACCCGACGCTGCGCTGGGCAACGGCGGCCTCGGTCGCCTGGCCGCCTGCTTCATGGAAAGCATGGCGACCCTGCGCCTGGCGGCCCACGGTTACGGCATCCGCTACGAGCACGGGCTGTTCCGTCAGGCGATCATCGACGGCTGGCAGGCCGAGCAGACCGAGACCTGGCTGGACTTCGGCAACCCCTGGGAATTCGAGCGCCCCGAGGTGGCCTACCGCGTCGGCTTCGGTGGCGGGGTGACCAACCACGAGCTGGACGACGGCAGCAGTCGCCAGGTCTGGCAGCCGCTGGAAACGGTGCGCGCCATCGCCTACGACACGCCGGTGGTGGGCTGGCGTGGCGCCGCGGTGAACACCCTGCGGCTGTGGCGTGCCCGCGCGGAGGAAAACCTGCAGCTGGACCGCTTCAATGCCGGCGACCACTTCGGCGCCGTGGCCGGCGAGGTGCGCGCCGAGAGCATCTCCCAGGTGCTGTACCCGGCGGACGACACCGAGGCCGGCCAGGAGCTGCGTCTGCGCCAGGAATACTTCCTGGTGTCCGCCTCGCTGCAGGACCTGCTGGACCGCCACATGCGCCTGCACGGCGATCTGCAGAGCCTGCCCGACAAGGTGGCCATCCAGCTCAACGATACCCACCCGGCCATCGCCGTGGTGGAGATGATGCGTCTGCTGGTGGACGAGCACCGCCTGCCCTGGGAGCAGGCGTGGAGCCTGACGGTGGCCTCGACGGCCTACACCAATCACACCCTGCTGCCGGAAGCCCTCGAATCCTGGCCGGTGGCGCTGATGGAGCGTCTGCTGCCGCGCCACCTGCAGATCATCTACCTGCTCAACGCCGAACATATCGACGCCCTGCGCGCCAAGGACATCCACGATTTCCAGCTGCTGCGCTCCGTGTCCCTGATCGAGGAGGATCACGGGCGCCGGGTGCGCATGGGCAATCTGGCGTTTCTCGGCGCGCACAGCATCAACGGCGTGTCGGCCCTGCATACGCGGCTGATGCGCGACACGGTGTTTCGCGACCTGCACCGGCTGTACCCGAACCGGGTCAACAACAAGACCAACGGCGTGACCTTCCGCCGCTGGCTGTTCCAGGTCAACCCGGGGCTGACCCACCTGCTGGTGGACACCCTCGGCGAGGCCGTGCTGGAGGAGCCGGAAACCGCCCTGGCGCAGCTGGAGCCCTATGCCGAGCGCAAGGCCTTCCGCGAGGAATACGCGCTGTGCCGCCAGCGCAACAAGGAAGCGCTGGCCGAGCGGGTGCGCCTGCTGCTCGGGATCAACCTGGACACTTCGGCGATCTTCGACGTGCACGTCAAGCGCATCCACGAGTACAAGCGTCAGCTGCTCAACCTGCTGCATACCGTGGCGCTGTACCAGGCCATCCGCAACGATCCCACCACCGAGTGGGTGCCGCGGGTGAAGATCTTCGCCGGCAAGGCCGCCGCCAGCTATTGGCAGGCCAAGCTGATCATCAAGCTGGCCAACGACATCAGCCGCACCATCAACGGCGACCCGACCGTGCACGGCCTGCTCAAGCTGGTCTTCATCCCCAACTACAACGTCAGCCTGGCGGAAACCATCATCCCGGCTGCCGACCTTTCCGAGCAGATTTCCACCGCCGGTATGGAGGCATCGGGCACCAGCAACATGAAGTTCGCGCTCAATGGCGCGCTGACCATCGGCACCCTGGATGGCGCCAACGTGGAAATGGCCGAGCAGGTGGGCGAGCAGAACATGTTCATCTTCGGCATGACCGCCCAGCAGGTCGAGGCGCGTCGGCGCCTGGCACTGGACATGAGCGACGTGGTGGCCGATTCCGAACGTCTGCAGGCCGCGCTGGGCGCGATTCGCGATGGCGTGTTCTCGCCGGACGATCCGAGTCGTTACGTGGATCTGGTCGATGGCCTGCTGTACCACGACCGCTTCATGGTCTGCGCCGACTTCGAGGCCTACTGGACCGCGCAGCGCCAGGTCGACAAGCGCTGGCTGAAGACCAACGACTGGTGGCGCTCGGCCGTGTTCAACACGGCGCGCATGGGCTGGTTCTCATCGGACCGTACCATCAGCGAGTACGCGCGGGACATCTGGCAGGTACCGCTGCCCCCGCGCACGCCTCCGCAGCAGTGAGGCGCCTCAGCGCTGCACGCGGTGCGCCGGGGTGGGGGCGCCTTTCTTCGGATGCAGGATGCGCGTGACCTGCACGTCGGTGAACTCATCCGGCCATTCGAAGGTGTGCAGCGCGCTGAGGTAACAGCGCGCCTGATCCGGCGTGAGCTCCTCGCGGTCGGATTCGACCTCGACGCTGTGCGGTTGGTTGTTGAGGATGTAGCTGATCAGATGCAGGGGCTTGGCCATGTCGTGACTCCGGTTTTGCAGGGTGGATGGGAACATAGACCCGCGCCCTGCTAGGGGGAGTTCAGTCTTTTCGTCGGGTGGCGTCTGCGTGGGGCGGCGTGTTTGCGTCCAGCGCCTGCGCGACTCACGCCGCGCAGGCCGCTGGCCTCAGGTCTTGCTGGGCACGCTTTCGGCCGTGTCGTTGCCCTGCTTGCGCAGCGTGCGCGCGCGCTTTTCCAGCACCAGGTAGGTGACGCTGGCCAGCAGCAGCGGCAACAGGTAGTAGAGCACCCGGTAGGCGAGCAGGGCGGCGATGATGCTGGCCTGGCCGTACTGATGCTGCAGCAGGGTGAGGAACACTGCCTCAAGCACGCCGAGACCGGCCGGGATGTGCGCCACCACGGCGGCCATGCAGCTGATCAGCAACACGCCGAGCACCGAGGTATAGGTGGCACCTTCCGGCAGCAGCCAGTAGATCAGCGCCGCCATCAGCGCCCAGTTGCTCGCCCCCAGGCATATCTGCGTCAGCGCCATGCCCAGCGAGGGCAGGGTGATGCCGCGCTCGCGCCAGTGCCAGACGCGCTGGCGCGAGAAGGCGCAGATGCCGACATAGGCGCTGACGATGCCGAGCAGGGCGAAGCCCACCAGCTGCAGACCGGTCACTCCCAGGCCCCAGCTCTCCGGCAACTGCACCTGGCGCAGGGCAAAGATCACCCCGGCCAGCGCCATGTAGCCGGTCCAGTTGGTCAACAGGCCCAGGCTGAGAATGCGCGTCACCGTCGAGGCGCTGAGGCCCAGGCGCATGTACAGGCGATAGCGCATGGCCACGCCGCCGATCCAGGTGGTGAAGTTCAGGTTGAAGGCGTAGCACACCATCGCTACCGGCATCACCTGACGGGTCGGCAGATGGTGGCGGCTGTAGCGCCGCGCCAGCAGGTCGTAGCAGCTGAACACCACGTAGCTGGCCAGTACCAGGGCCGCGCCTACCAGCAGGGTCTGCGCGCTGTAGTCACGCAATGCCTGGCGCACTTCGCCCCAGTCGAGGTTGCGCGCCAGCATGTACAGCAGTGCCGGCACCGCCAGCACGAAAAACAGCGTAAGCAGGCGTTTTCCCCAGCGCATCCAGGGCTTGTTCTGAGCGCCGTTCATCCAGTCTTTTCCTCTTCATAGCAGCAGCTCTTGTCTGCCGGATCGAGTGGTTTGAGATTCTTGCGGTGGGCCGGCAGCCAGCCGGCGATGGCCGGGAAGCGGCGCAGGAAGTGGAAGCACAGGAACACCACAGGCGCGCGCCACCAGTAGCCGCGCACCACGCGTTCCAGGGCGATGCGCTGGCAATGCTCGGCCGACAGCTGCTGCAGGTGGTCGTGCAGCAGCTGGTTGAAGGCGCGGTCACGGATGACCAGGTTGGCCTCGAGGTTCAGCGCCAGGCTCAGCGGGTCGAGGTTGCTCGAACCCACCGTGACCCATTCCTCGTCCACCAGCGCCACCTTGCCGTGCAGCGGGCGCTGGCAGTATTCGTAGATCACCACGCCCTCGCGCAGCAGGTAGTTGTAGAGCAGGCGCGAGAATGCCTGCACCCAGCGCATGTCCGGCTGGCCCTGCAGGATCAGCGTCACCTTCACCCCGCGGCGGGAGGCGTTGCGCAGTGCGCGCAGCACCCGATAGCCCGGGAAGAAATAGGCGTTGGCGATCACCAGGCGCTGCCGGGCCGCCTCGAATGCCGCCAGGTGCGCGTCTTCGATGTCGGTGGTGTGGCGTTCGTTGTCGCGCTCGAGCAGCATCACCCGCATGTCGCCGACCGGCGCGCGCGAAGGTTGCGCCGGGCTCGGTTCGCTCAGCGCGGGGCGCAGGAAACGCAGCATGGCCGAATGCAGATCCGCCACCACCGGGCCGCGCACTTCCACGGCATAGTCCTGCTTGGCCATCTCGCCGAAGTCGCCCAGGTGATCGGCCGAGTAGTTGATGCCGCCGACGAAGGCCAGGTTGCCGTCGATCACCACCAGCTTGCGGTGCAGCCGGCGGAACAGGTTGGTGCGCACGCCCAGGCGCTTGGGACTGGGGTCGAAGACATGGACCCTGACGCCTTCGCGGGTCAGCGCCGAGACGTACTCGCGGCCGAGATCGGCGGTACCGTAGCCGTCCACGGCGATCACCACCCGCACGCCGCGCCGCGCCGCTGCGATCAGCACTTCCTGCAGCTCCAGGCCGACCTTGTCCTCGCGGATGATGAAGGTCTCCAGCAGCACCTCGACGCGAGCCTCGCGAATGCAGGCGAACACCCGCGGATAGTAGTCCTCGCCATTGATCAGCAGTTCCAGCTGATTGCCGTCACGCCATATGCCACTCATAGATGGATCTCCGCAGCCAGCGGGGCATGGTCGGACAAGTGCGACCAGGGTCGGGTCGAAAGCACCTGCGGCTTGTGCGCGGTGGCGTTGCGCACGTAGATGCGGTCCAGCCGCAGCAACGGACAGCGCGCGGGGAAGCTTCTCGCCGGTTTGCCGTGATGGTGCTTGAACACCTCTGTCAGCGCATGCGGGGCGAGCTGGTCGTCGGCGCGCTGGCGCCAGTCGTTGAAGTCGCCGGCCACTATCACCGGCGCTGCCGGGTCGAGGGTCGCCAGCAGGTCCAGCAGCAGGCCGAGCTGCTGCCGCCGATGCCGCTCGCGCAGGCCCAGGTGCACGCAGATCGCATGCACTTCGGCATGTCCCGGCACGTCCAGGCGGCAGTGCAGCAGACCGCGCTGCTCGGTGCCGCTGACCGTGACGTCGAGGTTGTGGTACTCGAGGATGGGAAAGCGCGAGAGCAGGGCGTTGCCATGATCGCCGGCCGGGTAGACCGCATTGCGCCCATAGGCGAACTGCGGCCACATGCTGTCGGCGAGAAACTCGTATTGCGGCACGCTGGGCCAGTCCTGAAAGCGCTTGGCATGCATGGCATGGCTGCCCAGCACCTCCTGTAGGAACACCAGATCGGCACCGGTGGCCTGCACCGCGCTGCGCAGCTCCGGCAGGATGAAGCGCCGGTTGAGCGCAGTGAAGCCCTTGTGCGTGTTGATGGTCAGCACCTCCAGGCGCTTGACCGGGGTGACGCGATCGATGATCACCTCGGGATTGGGGATGGTGGTATTCACGGTTGCAGTGCACCTCGTCGGGCCGCGCTCACAGGCGACCCGGTTTCTTCGAACGGGATTCTTTCAGCGGGTCGGCTTCGGCGATGGCGCGGTCGAGGATCGGACCGCCGTCCACGCGCTCCTCGCTGCCGTTGACGGCGTCGTTGCGGGCCGGGCGCAGCTGCACCTTGATCCACCCGCTGTCGCGGCGGTCGAACGCCTTGAAGGCTTCGATGGCATCGCTCATCGGCTTGACCTGGGTGAGGATCTTCGCCGGATCGATGCGCCCGGCCTGGACCATCTCGATCAGCTCGGGGATGTAGCGGCGGTGGTTGCAGTTGCCCATGTTGACGGTGAGGTTCTTGTTCATCGCCTGACCGATGGGAAACTCGCGCGCCTGATGCGGATAGACGCCGACGATGGCCAGGGTGCCGGCCTTGGCCAGGGCATCCACGGCCCACTGCAGGGCCTGCTCGGGCGCATCGCCGGGCTGCCACTGGGCGTTTTCGCCGTTACCCGGCGCGTGGCCATGGGCGGGGCACTGGGCGTCGACGCCGACGGCATCGATGGCGCGGTCGACGCCGATGCCGTTGGTCAGCCGGCGCAGGGTGTCGACCGGGTCTTCACGGTCGAAATGGATCACCTCGGCGCCCTGACGGCGCGCCATGTCCAGGCGGTCGTCGAGGTGGTCGATGGCGAACACCCGCGCCGCGCCGAGCAACTTGGCACTGGCGATGGCGAACTGGCCCACCGGACCGCAGCCGAACACCGCCACGGTGTCGCCGCTGCTGACTTCCGCCAGCTTGGCGCCGAAGTAGCCGGTGGGAAAGATGTCCGACAGCAGGATGGCCTGATCGTCGCTGATCTCGCTGGGCAGTTTGACCAGGCCGATATTGGCGAAGGGGATACGCGCCAGTTCCGCCTGCAGGCCGTCGAAGGCGCCGGTGATCTCCGGGCCGCCGTAGAAGGAGGTGCCTGCCTCCTTGCCGTTGGGGTTGGCCTCGTCGCATTGCGCGTAGTAACCGGCGCGGCAGTAGGCGCAGTTGCCGCAGGCGATGGTGGAGGGCACCACGACGCGGTCACCGATGCTCAGGTTGCGCACGTCGCTGCCCAGCGCCTCGACGATGCCGACCGCCTCGTGGCCGAGGATGGTGCCCTTGCGCATGCCGCCGACCGTACCGCGGACGAAGTGCAGATCGGTGCCGCAGATGGCCGATGCGGTGATGCGGATCACCGCATCGGTGCTGGCCTGCACCTGAGGCTCGGGCACTTCGTCGAGACGGATGTCGCCGATATCGTGGAAAACCACTGCTTTCATGACTGTCTCCCGTGACCGACCGAAGCCGGTGTTGGTGAATTTCGGCTGATGCCCAGATACTGGCTGCAAGCCAGCACCCATGCGGCATACGCGACGGGTCGTGTTCAGGGCCTATGAGTTTTCGAGTGAGCGGGCGAGAGCTGGGTTCAGGTTATTTTCCCCAGCCGTGCCCACCGGCGAGTGGCTCGCCAGGCAGTTCGCAGCCGCGAGGAGAGGGATCGCGGCCCGGGCAGGCTGCCCTGCCGGTCCGCGGAGCGCCTGGAATTACGCCGGCAAGCGACGCAACTCCAAGCCTTTGTCAGCGCAGCAGCTCCAGCAGCTGCAGCGAGCGGCCGGCCAGTTCGACCACCTGCTGCTGCACCGGCGCCGGATCGGTTTGCGCGGTGTGGGTATCGACCAGGCACAGCCAGTGACGCCCGCCGTAGACATCCGGCAACTGGAAGTTGCAGGGCTCGTGGCCGGCGTTGACCAGCAGCAGCAAGGTGGCATCGGCGCCGCTGCGCTTGACCCCCGAAGGCTGCGCTCGGCCGTCCATGAGCATGCCCATGCAGCGCGCCTCTTCGTCGTGCCAGTGCTCCTCGGTCATTTCCTCGCCACCCGGAGCCAGCCAGGTCACGTCCTTGACGTCGATCTCCTCGTTGTAATGACCGACCAGAAAGCGCTGCCGACGCAGGATCGGATAGGTATGGCGCAGGGCGATCAGACGCTGACAGAAGGCCACCAGCTCCCGGCCCTCGTCGTCCAGCGACCAGTCCACCCAGCTCAGTTCGTTGTCCTGGCAGTAGGCATTGTTGTTGCCGTGCTGGGTGCGGCCGAACTCGTCGCCGGCCACCAGCATCGGCGTGCCCTGGGCGAACAGCAGGGTGGCCAGCATGTTGCGCATCTGCTGCACGCGCAGGCTGCGGATCGCGGGATCGTCGGTGGCGCCCTCGCAACCGTGGTTCCACGACAGGTTGCGGTCGGTGCCGTCCTGGTTGTTCTCGTCGTTGGCCTCGTTGTGCTTGTGGTCATAGGACACCACGTCGCGCAGGGTGAAGCCGTCATGCGCGGTGATGAAGTTGACCGAGGCGAAGGGGCGACGGCCGCGCTGGTTGTACAGATCGCCCGAGGCGGTGAGGCGGCTGGCCAGTTCCGCCAGTTCGCCGCGGTCGCCTTTCCAGAAGGCGCGCACGTTGTCGCGGAACTTGTCGTTCCACTCCGCCCAGCCGGGCGGGAAGCCGCCGACCTGATAGCCACCCGGGCCGCAGTCCCAGGGCTCGGCGATCAGCTTGACCTTGCTCAGCACCGGGTCCTGGCGGCAGGCGACGAGAAAGCCGTGGCGCTCGTCGAAGCCGTGCGCATGGCGGCCGAGAATGGTCGCCAGGTCGAAGCGAAAACCGTCCACGCGCATCTCGGTGGCCCAGTAGCGCAGCGAGTCGGTGACCATCTGCAGCACGCAGGGGTGACTGAGATCGAGGGTGTTGCCGGTGCCCGAATCGTTGATGTAGTAGCGCCGCTCGTCCGGCATCAGGCGGTAGTAGCTGGCGTTGTCGATGCCGCGCATGCTGAGCGTAGGGCCGCGCTCGTTGCCCTCGGCGGTGTGGTTGTAGACCACGTCGAGAATCAGCTCCAGGCCGGCATCGTGCAGGTGCGCGACCATCTCCTTGAACTCGCTGATGCGGCCGCTGGCGAGGTAGGCGGGGTGGGGCGCGAAAAAACCGATGCTGTTGTAGCCCCAGTAGTTGTTCATGCCCTTTTCCAGCAGGTGCTGGTCATTGACGAAGGCATGCACCGGCAGCAGTTCCACGCTGGAGACGCCCAGCTCGCGGATGTGCCGCAGCAGCTCGGGGTTGGTCAGGCCGGCGCAGCTGCCGCGGTGCCGGTCCGGCACCGCCGGATGGCGCATGCTGATGCCGCGCAGGTGCGCCTCGTAGATGACCGTGTGTTCCCATGGCACGCGGATGCGCGGCTGCTCGCCCCAGGTGAAGGCGGGGTCGATCACCTTGCTCTTGGGCACGAAGGGGGCGCTGTCGCGCTCGTCGTAGCTCAGGTCGCCGTCCGGGTCGCCGATGGTGTAGCCGAACAGGGCCTCCGACCATTGCAGCTTGCCCACCAGCTGCTTGGCATAGGGGTCGATCAGAAGCTTGTTGGGGTTGAAGCGGTGCCCGGCATCCGGCTCGTACGGGCCGTATACGCGGTAGCCGTAGACCTGGCCGGGACGCGCGTCGGGCAGGTAGCCGTGCCAGATCTCGTCGGTGTACTCGGGCAGTTCGATGCGCTCGATCTCCGTTTCGCCGCGCTCGTCGAACAGGCACAACTCCACGCGGGTGGCGTGGGCCGAGAACAGCGCGAAGTTGACTCCCAGGCCATCCCAGGTGGCGCCCAATGGAAACGGACTGCCCTCGGTCACGCGAGAGCGCTGTTGCTTGCGCATAGGGATGACCTCAGAGTTTCGGGGTTTTCGGAGTACTGCTGCGCGGCGCACGGGGCTTCTTCAGCAGTGCCGGCTGCTCGGCCTCGCTCAGCGGCACGGTCTTGGGCTTGCTGATGCGTTTCGGCTTGGCCGCCGGCTGGGGCTGGGCAGCGGCTTCGGCCTCCGCTTCGGCCAGCTTGCAGGCCATCTGCCAGTGACGCTCGTGCTGACCCTGGGGGCGGCCTTCGGATTCCCAGATCTGGAAGGCGAACTCGCGGATGCGCTGTTCATCGGTTTTCATGGCGTAGCTCCTTGGATCACGAGGTAAGACGAATCAGGTTGACGGGAAACTCGGCCAGCACGGCGGACAGCCGCAGGCCCTGGGGAGATGCAGCGGAGCAAGGAGCGAGCAGGCCACTCGCCTGACCGATGGCCAGCTCTTCGGGCAGCACCACGCGGGTGTCGCCCCAGCGCTGCGGCGGCACGTGCGGCACGGGGTGATCGGCGAGCAGACCGGCGCTCAGGCGCGGGGCCACCACCAGCAGATGCTGGTCGCCATGGCTGCGCAGAAACGCCACTACCTGGGCGGCGTGCTCGCCCTCGATCGCCAACGGGCGGTATTCGCCTTGGGCGAACAGCGCCGGTTCGGCGGCGCGCAGAGCCAGCACGCGCTGAATCAGCCACTGCTTGATGCGTCCGTCCTGCCAGCTCGCCAGCTTGTCGGCAGGCGTGTCACCGGCTTCCAGCGCGGCCTGACGCGCCTGGTAGTCCACCGGGCGGCGGTTGTCCGGGTCGACCAGGCTGAAATCCCAGAACTCGCACCCCTGGTAGAGATCGGGCACGCCGGGCGCGGTCAGGCGCAGCAGGCATTGCACCAGGCCGTTGAGCGCACCCGCCGGGGCGATGGCGTCGACGGTGGCAGCCAGCTCGCTGCGCAGGGCCAGGCCGGCGGGCTCGGCGAGCAGGCGGCGCAGAAAATCCGCGCAGGCCGTTTCGTAATCGTCGTTCGGCGCGCTCCAGGCGGTGTTGAGCTTGGCCTCGCGCAGGGCCTTGCGTTGCCAGTCGAGCAAGCGCTGCAGGTACTGCTGCAGGCCGGCGTCGTCCCCGGCCTGCAGGCCCAGCGGCCAGCTGCCGATCAGGGCCTGGTAGAGGATGGCCTGCTCGCCGCCATCCGGCGCCTGCGGCAGATTGTCGGAGTGCAGCGGTTGCGCCAGTTGCCGCCAGTTGCGCACCCGTTCGGCATACCAGGCCGCTCGCTCGCTGAGCACCGCCAGGCGCGCGCGGCAGTCCTCGCCGCGCTTGTGGTCGTGCGTGGCGGTGGCCAGCAGGTTGTACGGGTGCTGGGCGGCCCGTGCGCGGCAGGCCTGGTGGAACTGCTCGACACTGGCGCTGAAATGCTCGGCATCGAAGCCCACGTCGTAGCGCGACAGCAGCACGCCGGCGCGGTACAGGGCGGTGTCCTCCACGGCCTTGGCTGCCACCG
>NZ_JAODYT010000049.1:0-33800 GCF_029834875.1 Pseudomonas sp. GD04158
GCAGGCGGTCCGGTCGCGCCTGACGCAGCAGGCGGCCGAGACCGACCTGAAACGGCGCGCCATTGACGCAGCACACACAGCCGCCAGCCACCTCGGCCAGGGCAATACCGTCCTCGCCGCGCTCCAGCAGCGCGGCATCCAGGCCGATCTGGCCGAACTCGTTGATCAGTACCGCCCAGCGTTCGGCCGCCGGCTTCTGCGCCAACAGGTGGCGGATCAAGCTGGTCTTGCCCGCGCCCAGAGGGCCGGCAATCAGGTGGGTGGGGATTTGGCTGAGCATGGGCCTATGGTCGATGGTTTGCGCTGCAAGTGCCAGCACAGACTATGCCGCGACAGCGTGCTAGATTCGCCGGCAGTTTTTCTGGAGCCGATACGATGCGTGCGTGGTTTTTGCTGTTCTCTCTGTTACCCGGCCTGGCGCTGGCCGAGGCCTGCGTGGTGCACAGCCAGGGCGAGCGCCTGGACGTGCAGATCTGCCAGGAGAATCGCAACATCCCCGATACGCTGTTTCGCGAGGGCTTCTGCCAGCCGCAGCTGCAGGGCCAGACGGTGGAAGTCGAGTTCGTCGAGCAGTGCCCGAAAGGCGCCTATGGTGTGTGCCAGGGCGCACGCGCCGGCAGCGGCCTGTATCTGCAGGATATCCACTACTACGGCGTGGCCAGCGACGCGCTGTACCTGGAGCCGGCCTGCAAGACGCAGTATCAGGGCCAGTGGATCAAACCCTGACATCAAAGCGTCACCCAAAAAGCGCCTAATGACTGCGGGTACCTCACGTAACCCTCATGTCGAGTCACGCGTCGACATGATCTCTTGGTGCTTAAGGCTGGGGCAGTCGCTCCGGCCTATTTTTTTGATTTCCGCGTTGGGTCCGCCAAATACCGCGGTATACGCGGTGCGCACGGCGCACCCCACGGCAGCCGACAGTTTCGTTCAGGCCAGCCAATCCAGGGTCAGCAGCAAACGCCGCTGGCCGGCCGGCGGCTGCGGTGAACGGTGGATCAGTCCGCGGCCTTCGTTACCCTGCCACTTCTCGCCCTTGGCCAGGGCGACATGGCCGGCGTCCAAACGTTGGATCAACGCCTCGTCCGTAGGCTCTGCCTCCGGCTGACCGAGCCTGTTGCGCGGCATCGCGCCCTCTTCCAGCCACTCGCTGCCGACCCCGGCATAGCTGGTGATCAGCCGCAGCGGCACATGGTCGACGTGAAAGCGCGGGCACATGGCCTTGTCCAGCGCGCGCAGGCGCAGACCGATGCGCTCGGCATCGAGCAGGCAGGCGTAGGCGCGCACCAGCCAGGCCACGTCGGCGAGAAAGGCGGCCTGGCCCGGCAGGTCGGCATACTGCGCGACCAGGCCGGTCAGGTTCGGCTCGCTGTCGGCACGCGGCAGCTCCAGGGTCATGGAGTGCGCCAGGGGCTCGCCCTGGGCCAGCAGCGCGTCGGCGAAGTCGGCGATCTGCGCCGGCAGGCGGCGCTGCCAGACGGCCAGGTTGACGCCGTCACGCAGCACCTCGCCAAGCACCTGAATATCCTCGCCCAGCACCTGCCGGGAGAGCTTCGGCAACTGCAGGGCGAACATCAGGCTGCCTCCTGCTGCCAGGCGCCGAACGGGTCGGGCAGCAGACTCCACGCCTCCGGGCCGCCGGCCATTTCCTCATCGGTGAGCAGGCAGGCATCCAGCTCGTCGCTCAGGCGGGCAAAGTCGATGTTCTGGCCGATGAACACCAGTTCCTGGCGGCAGTCACCGACCTCGGCACTCCAGTGCTTCATGATCGCCTGCAGACCTTCCTCGTCCTGCGGCCAGTGCTGCTTGGCCACGAAACGCCACCAGCGCCCGGCCAGACCGTGGCGCATCAGGCCGCCGGCCTGCGACCAGCTGCCGGCTTCCTGATACTTGCTGGCCAGCCAGAAGAACCCCTTGGAGCGCAGCAGGCGTCCATTGGTCCACTCACGGGCGATGAAGTCGTAGAAACGCTGTGGATGGAACGGGCGGCGCGCGCGGTAGGCGCTGGAGGCGATGCCGTATTCCTCGGTTTCCGGCACGTGCTCGCCGCGCAGCTCCTTGAGCCAGCCCGGCGCCTGCGAGGCGCGGTCGAAGTCGAAGCGGCCGGTGTCGAGGATCTGGTCCAGGGCGATCTGGCCCATGCTCATGGCCTGGATGTCGGCGTGGGTGTTGAGGCCACGGAGGATGGCCATCAGCTCTTCGCGCTCGGCCTGGCTGATCAGGTCGATCTTGCTGATGAGGATGACGTCGGCGAACTCCACCTGTTCGATCAGCAGATCGGTGATCGAGCGCTCGTCCTCCTCGCCCAGGGTTTCGCCACGGCTGGCCAGGCTGTCGGCGGCGTGGAAGTCGCGCAGGAAGTTCACCCCGTCGACCACCGTGACCATGGTGTCCAGCCGCGCCAGGTCGGACAGGCTGCGCCCCTGCTCGTCGCGGAAGGTGAAGGTCTCGGCCACCGGCAGCGGCTCGCTGATGCCGGTGGACTCGATCAGCAGGTAGTCGAAGCGGCCGTCGCGGGCCAGGCGGCTGACCTCCTCGAGCAAGTCCTCGCGCAGGGTGCAGCAGATGCAGCCGTTGCTCATCTCCACAAGCTTCTCTTCGGCGCGGTTGAGGCTGACGTCCTGCTGGACGGTGGCGCCGTCGATATTGATTTCGCTCATGTCGTTGACGATCACCGCGACCTTGCGGCCTTCGCGGTTCTTCAGCACGTGGTTGAGCAGGGTGCTCTTGCCGGCACCGAGAAAGCCGGACAGCACGGTAACGGGTAGACGCTGATTCATGGGGGTGTTCCTCGTTCAGTCACGGTCACGCTGATGTTTTTCGCGCTGCTCCTGACGCTCCTTGGCTTCGATGCACAGGGTCGCGGTGGGACGCAGCAGCAGGCGTTTCAGGCCGATGGGTTCGCCGGTCTCGGCGCACCAGCCGTATTCGCCACGCGCCAGGCGTTCGAGCGCCTGGTCGATCTTGTCCAGCAGCTTCTTCTCCCGCTCCAGCAGGCGCAGCTGCCACTGACGCTGCTCCTCGGCGGCGCCGATGTCGGCAACGTCGCTGCTGATCTCAGGCTGGCGCAGCTCGGTGAATTCGTCGTCGATGCGCGCCTGCAACTCGGCACGCTGAGCCAGCAGCAATTCGCGGAAGAACCGCTGCTGGGCATCGTTCATGTAGTCGTCGGCTGGCTGGGCCAGCAGTTCGGCTTCGGTAGGCACGGTCAGGGTCATGGCAAATCGGCTGGCTTGTTTCAATTGTTATAACATAACATTTATTTCTGACAGCAACCCACGGATTTGCGATGAACGAACAGCTTCTGCCGGATATTGCCGCCCAAGCCACCCACCACGACCTGCCGTTGCACTGGGTCGGCATGGCCGGCATCGCCCTGCCCATCCAGCTGGCGGGCCAGGCGCTGAATGCCAGCGTGGACATCGGTGTCAGCCTCGATGATGCCGGTGCGCGCGGCATCCACATGTCGCGCCTGTACTTGGCTCTGCAGGGCCTGGCGGGCAAACCGCTGACCCTGGCTGCGCTGCAGCATCTGCTGGACGACTGCCTGAGCAGCCACCACGAGCTGTCCGACAGCGCCTCGCTGACGGTGCGCGGCGCGCTGCCGCTGCAGCGCCCGGCACTGGTCAGCCAGCTGAGCGGCTGGAAGCACTACCCCTTCGAGATTCACGCCCGCCAGGATGGCCGCGGCCTGCACATGGAACTGCAGGTCGAACTGGACTACTCCTCGACCTGCCCCTGCTCGGCAGCCCTGGCCCGCCAGCTGATCCAGCAGCGCTTCGCCGAAAGTTTCGCGCAGCAGCCACTGAACTACCTGGATGTGCTCGACTGGCTCGGCTCGACCCAGGGCATAGTCGCCACGCCGCACAGCCAGCGCAGCACGGCCACGCTGCAACTGCGCCTGGCTGCCGACTGCATCGACCTGCCCCTGCTGGCGCTGCTCGAGGCCGCCGAACGCGCGCTCGGCACGCCGGTGCAAACCGCGGTGAAGCGCGCTGACGAGCAGGCCTTCGCCCTGGCCAACGGGCAGAACCTGATGTTCTGCGAAGACGCCGCCCGCCGCCTGCACCGGGCACTGCGCCAGCTGCCACAGGCCAGCGCCTTCCGCGTGCGGGTGGTGCACGCGGAAAGCCTGCACGCCCACGACGCGGTGGCGGAAAGCCGCTGGAACTGGAGCTGAGCCATGAGCGCCAGTGCTCTCTGGTTGCAGCTGGAATCGGCAGACGCCGACCACTCCGTGGCGCTCGGCCCAGCTCTGGAGGCCATTGCCTGGAACGAGGCCGGACTGATCCCGGTGATTGCCCAGCGTTACGACAGCGGCGAGGTGCTGATGCTGGCCTGGATGAATCGCAGCGCGCTGGAAGAAACCCTGCACAGCGGCCAGGTCTGCTACTGGTCACGCTCGCGCCAGCAGCTGTGGCGCAAGGGCGAGACCAGCGGGCACCGCCAGCGCCTGCTCAGCGCCCATCTCGATTGCGATGGCGACGCTCTGTTGCTCAGGGTCGAGCAGCAGGGCCCGGCGTGCCACACCGGGCGGCCCAGCTGTTTCTACAACGAGCTGGACGAAGAGCGCCTGCGCGTGGCCGTGAGCCGACCGACATGAGACGCCTGGCCATCACCCTGGTGCGCCTCTACCAGTACCTGATCAGCCCCCTGCTCGGGCCACGCTGCCGCTTTCACCCGAGCTGCTCGCACTACGCCATCGAGGCACTGGAAAAACATGGCCTGCTGCGCGGCCTGTGGCTGAGCCTGCGCCGCCTGCTGCGCTGTCATCCCTGGCATCCGGGCGGCTACGACCCGGTGCCACCCGCCCCTCACCGCTCCCAGGAACATCGCCATGACTGACCTGCTGATTCGCAATGCCCGCCTGGTTAACGAAGGCCGGGAGTTCGAGGCCGATATCCGGGTGCACAATGGCCGTATCGAAAAGATCGCCAGCAGCATCGACGGCCTCAACGCCAGCCTGGAGATCGACGCCGCCGGCCAATACCTGCTGCCCGGGATGATCGACGACCAGGTGCACTTCCGCGACCCCGGCGCGCCACACAAGGGCAGCTTCGCCAGCGAGTCGCGGGCGGCAGTGGCTGGCGGCATCACCAGCGTGATGGACATGCCCAACACCAACCCGCCGACCCTGACCCTGGAAGCGCTAGTGGCCAAAGAGCAACGCGCCGCCGCTTGCTCGCGGGTCAACTACGGCTTTCACTTCGGCGTCAGCCACGACAACCTCGACACCGTCGCCGCACTCGACCCCAGCCGCGTTGCAGCGGTGAAGGTGTTCATGGGCGCCAGCACCGGCAATATGCTGGTCGACGACCTGGCGGCGCTGGAGCGGCTGTTCCGCGATTGCCCGACGGTGCTGCTGACACATTGCGAGCACACCCCGCGCATCCGCGAGCGTGAGGCGCAGTGGCGGGCGCGCTTCGGCGACGATATTCCCGCCAGCGAGCACCCTGCGATCCGCGACGCCGAGGCCTGTTACCAGTCCTCCAGTCTGGCGGTGAGCCTGGCGCAGCGTTATGGCACACGCCTGCACGTGCTGCATCTGACCACCGCGCGCGAACTGAGCCTGTTCCAGCGAGGCCCGCTGGCCGGTAAACAAATCACCGCCGAGGTCTGCGCCCATCACCTGTACTTCGATGACCGCGACTACGCCGCGCTCGGCCACCTGATCAAATGCAACCCGGCGATCAAGAGCCAGGCCGACCGCCACGCCCTGCGTCAGGCCCTGCTGTGCGGACGGCTGGACATCATCGGCACCGACCACGCGCCGCATACCCTGGAAGAAAAGCAGCGTCCCTATCTGCAAGCCCCATCCGGCCTGCCGCTGGTGCAGCACGCCCTGCCATCGTTGCTGGAGCTGGTGGCCGACGACCTGTTGCCACTGCCCCTGCTGGCGGAAAAGACCAGCCACGCCGTGGCCGAGCGCTTCGCCATCGAGCAGCGCGGCTACCTGCGCGAAGGCTACTGGGCCGACCTGACCCTGGTCGAACGCCTGACCGAACCACGCCCGGTGGCAGCCGACCCGATCCTCGCCCACTGCAGCTGGACGCCGTTCCAGGGCCGCGCCTTCCGCCACGCAGTACGCAGCACTATCGTCTCCGGCCAACTGGCCTGGCACGCCGGCCAGGTGCAGGACGATTGCCAAGGCTTGCCGCTGCGCTACCGATGCGAATAACAACCGTAGCGACGCAGATACCGGGTTATCCGGGCACCGCGCGCCCCACAGACTTCATCCTCAACCGCCCCTGATCCGAGAACCCCTATGCCCAATATCACCCTGCCCGACGGCAGTCAGCGTCACTATGCCCGGCCTCCGAGCGTGGCCGAGGTGGCCGCCGACATCGGCCCCGGCCTGGCCAAGGCCGCCCTGGCCGGCCGCCTGGATGGCCGCCTGGTGGACACCAGCGCGCTGATCGAAAACGACGCCCAGCTCAGCCTGATCACCGCCCGCGATCCGGAGGGTCTGGAACTGCTGCGCCACTCCTGCGCGCACCTGCTGGCCATGGCGGTCAAGCAGCTGTACCCGAGCGCCCAGGTGACCATTGGCCCGGTGATCGAAGACGGCTTCTATTACGACTTTGCCTTCGAGCGCCCCTTCACCCCCGACGACCTCGAACGCATCGAGGCGCGCATGCGCGAGCTGGCCGCTGCCGATCTGCCGGTCAACCGCCGCGAGTTACCGCGCGACGCCGCCATCGCCCATTTCGCGGCGCAGGGCGAGCACTACAAGGCCGAGCTGATCCGCGACATTGCCGAGGGCGAAGTGCTGTCGCTCTATCGCCAGGGTGACTTCGAAGACCTCTGCCGCGGCCCGCACATTCCGCGCACCGGCCATCTGCAGGCCTTCAAGCTGACCAAGGTGGCCGGTGCCTACTGGCGTGGCGATGCCAAGAACGCCGCGCTGCAGCGCATCTACGGCACCTGCTGGGCCACGCCGAAGGAACTCAAGGCCCATCTCACCCGCCTGGAGGAAGCGGGCAAACGCGATCACCGCAAGCTCGGCGCCCAGCTCGACCTGTTCCACTTCGACGACTGCGCCCCCGGCTCGGTGTTCTGGCACCCCAAGGGCTGGACGCTGTTCCAGCAGCTGATCGGCTACATGCGCCAGCAGCAGGACGCCGCCGGCTACGTCGAGGTCAACACCCCGGACGTGATGGACCGCAGCCTGTGGGAAACCTCCGGGCACTGGTTCAACTACCGCGACGCCATGTTCACCACTACCACTGAGGACGAACGCGTGTTTGCCCTCAAGCCGATGAACTGCCCCGGCGCCGTGGCGTTGTATGCCCGTGGCCTGAAAAGCTACCGCGACCTGCCGCTGCGCATGGCCGAGTTCGGCAAGGTGCACCGCTACGAACCCTCCGGTGCACTGCACGGCCTGCTGCGCGTGCGCCACTTCACCCAGGACGACGCGCATATCTTCTGCACCGCCGCACAGATGGAGCAGGAATGCGCCGACACCATCGCCCTGGTGTTCGCCATCTACCGCGACTTCGGCTTCAACGAGGTGGCGGTGAAACTCTCCACCCGCCCGGCCAACCGCATCGGCAGCGACGCCACCTGGGACCAGCTCGAAGGCGCACTGTCCGGCGCGCTGCAACGGATGAACATCGACTATCAGCTCAACCCGGGCGAAGGCGCCTTCTACGGGCCCAAGCTGGAGTTCGTCCTGCGTGACGCCATCGGCCGCGACTGGCAGTGCGGCACCTTGCAGGTTGACCTCAACCTGCCGGAGCGCTTCGATATCAGCTACGTCAACGAACAGGGCGAGCGCGAGCGCCCGGTGATGCTGCACCGCGCCCTGTTCGGCTCGCTGGAGCGCTTCACCGGCATCCTCATCGAGCACTACAGCGGCCTGTTCCCGCTGTGGCTCGCGCCGCAGCAGGCCGCCGTGCTGACCATCAGCGAAGGGCAAAACGACTACGCCCGCCAGGTGCTGGCCCGCCTCAAGCGCGCCGGCCTGCGTGCCACTGTCGACCTGCGCAACGAGAAGATCGGCTACAAGATCCGCGAAGCCACGCTGCAGAAGGTGCCCTACCTGCTGGTGATCGGCGAGCAGGAAAAAGCCGAAGGCCGCGTCACCCTGCGCAGCCGCGCCGGCGACAATCTCGGCAGTCTGCTCCTGGATGAACTGGTCGCACGCCTTAGCCTGGAAGCCCGCATGCCCGGCCTCGACGACACCTGAGCCAGGACGCTGCCGCCTGCGCAGTGGCCCCTGGGTTGCCCTTGCGCAGGCTGATGTACGGCCACCGGCGTTCGACAGCCCATTGCCTCGCCGCGACATGCGGGGGGACATGCCTCGGGCATGCCCGTATCCTGTAGTGCCAGCCAGTCAGCGAGGCCCACATGCAGATCGAGCTGATCGAGATCCGCGACCACCTGAATCGCTTCGCCCCCTTCGACACGCTGCCGGAGCAGACTCTCGACGAGATCGCCCGTCAGGTGCAAGTGGGCTACTTCAAGGCAGGTAGCGAAATCCTCGCCGTCGGTGCGCCGATCCACGAGTTGCACTACGTGCGCAGCGGCGCGGTGGAGATCCATCGGCGTGGCGGCGAGCTGCACAACCGCCTGGCCGAGGGCGACATCTTCGGCCAGGCCGGCCTGCTGCGCGGCAACAAGGTGCGCCTGGGCGCCACGGCGCTGGAAGACTGCCTGATCTACTTCATCCCCGGCGCGCTGTTCCACCAGCTCTGCGAGCAGTTCGACAACTTCGCCGACTTCGTCGAGGCCGAAGGTCAGTCGCGGCTGAAATCCGCCCTGGAAGACAGCCACGGCAAGGCCAGCGAGCTGATGAAGATCAAGGTACGCAAGCTGATCTCGCGCGGCGCGGTGAGCGTGCCGCTGGATACGCCGATCCAGCAGGTGGCACAGGTGATGACCGAACACGGCGTGTCCTCGGTGATCGTCGTCGACCCCGGCACGCGCTGGCCCGACCCGCAGCAGGTGGACGTGGCCGAGCAGCAGAATCAGGTGATGGCCGGCATCCTCACCGACCGCGACCTGCGTACCCGCGTGGTCGCCGCCGGCCTGCCCAGCAGCACCCCGGTGAGCAAGGTAATGACGCCCAACCCCGTCACCCTGCAGGCCGACGACTCGGTGTTCGAGGCCATGCTGTGCATGCTGCGCAACAACATCCACCATCTGCCGATCCTCCATCGGCGGCGCCCGGTGGGGGTGGTGGCGCTGGCCGACATCGTCCGCTACGAGTCGCGCAGCAGCCTGTATCTGGTCAACGGCATCTTCAACAAGACGTCGGTGGAAGGGCTCAAGAGCCTGCTGCCGGACCTGCGCGCCACCTTCGTGCGCATGGTCGCCGACGACGCCAGCGCACACATGGTCGGCAGCGCCATGAGCGGTATCGGCCGCGCCTTCAGCCAGCGCCTGCTGGAGCTGGCCGAACAGAAACTCGGCCCGCCGCCGGTGCCCTACTGCTTCATGGTCGCCGGCTCCATGGCCCGCGACGAACAGTTGCTGCTCACCGACCAGGACAACGCCCTGGTGCTCGACGACCGCTTCGATGCCGACGAGCACGACGCCTACTTCGCCGAACTGGCGCAGTTCGTCAGCGACGGCCTGGCCGCCTGCGGTTACAGCTACTGCAAGGGCGGCATCATGGCCACCAACCCCAGGTGGCGGCAGCCGCTGAAGGTGTGGCGGCAGTACTTCAGCGAGTGGATCGAGCGGCCCAACCCGGAAACCCTGCTCAACGCCAGCATCTTCTTCGACCTCGACGGCCTCTACGGCGAAACCGAGCTGGTGGAGAACCTCAAGGACCTGCTGGCACAGAAGGCCAGCGCCAGCCCCGCCTTCCTCGCCGCGCTGGCGCGCAATGCCCTCAACCGCACGCCGCCGCTGGGCTTCTTCCGCACCTTCGTGATGGAAACCGACGGCCGCCAGAAGAACATCATCAATCTCAAGGGGCGCGGTACCGCGCCGCTTACCGACCTGATCCGCGTGCATGCCCTGGCCTGCGGCTCCAAGGCGCAGAATTCGCTGGATCGCCTCGACGCCATCGCCGCCACCAAGCTGCTGCCCAGGGAAGCGCTGGAGCACCTGCGCTATGCCTTCGAATTCCTCAGCCTGGTGCGCGTGCGCCACCAGGCCCGCGAAGTCGAGGCCGGCAACGCGCCGAGCAACTACATCGAGCCGGAACAGTTCAGCGCCAGCGAACGCCAGCACCTCAAGGAAGCCTTCCAGGTGATCAGCAACGCGCAGAAGTTCCTGCGCTTTCGCTACCCGGCCCAGCCGGCGAGCCGCCCGCAATGAGCGAGCACGCGGCCCAGGACTGGCCGCAACTCTTCGCCAGCCTCGCCGAAAGCAGCCGCGATCCACGCCTGCGCGCCTACTACGGCGCCGGCTGCGTCGCCGCCGATACGCCCCTGGCCGAGGTGCCGCTGGTGGCGCTGGACGTGGAAACCACCGGGCTCGACCCGCGTGAGCACGCCATCGTCAGCCTCGGCCTGGTGCCGCTCAACCTGCAACGCATCCGCTGCAGCGAGGCGCGCTACTGGGTGGTCAAACCCGCTGGCGAACTGAGCGCCGAATCGGTGACCTTCCACCACATCACCCACAGCGATATCCGCCACGCCCCGCGCCTGGCCAGCGTACTGGACGAACTGCTCGAAGCACTGGCCGGCAAGGTGGTGGTGGCGCACTACCGCCACATCGAACACAGCTTCCTCGACCAGGCCCTGCGCCGGCACCTGGGCGAAGGACTGATCTTCCCCATCATCGATACCATGGAGCTGGAAGCCCGCCTGCATCCCAAACGCAGGGTCAACTGGTGGAATCGTCTGCGCGGCCGCCGCCCGCTCTCCATCCGCCTGGCCGACAGCCGCCTGCGCTACGGCCTGCCGCTATACTCGGCGCACCATGCGCTGACCGATGCCCTGGCCTGTGGCGAGCTGCTGCAGGCGCAAGTGGCGAAGCACTACCCAGCGCATACGCCGGTCGGGGCGCTCTGGAGCTGAGTCCCCGCCCACCCTGGAGGAGCGAATTTGCCATGCGCGGCTTGCTGTTGTTGCTGCTGTTCACCATCCCGCCTGTCATTGCCCTGTCACTGGAAGCTTCCAACACGGTGACCCTGATAGCGGCCGCTCCGTTGCTGGTGACGTCGTTCGTGCAGCGCATGGGCAGACCGCAGCAGCTGAGCCCCATGGCGATAGGCGTCATGGGTGTACTGGTGGTGGCCTGTGCCCTGGTGTTTCTGCTGCTGTGGTATGTGCTGGTGCCACGCAGCTAGTGGCCGCCATACGGGCGGCGGTGAACCCTCGCGCCCGCCGCAGTCACCGGCAGGGTGAATCCCAGGGTTTGGTGCAGCAACAAGCCGGCAAAGCCTTTTCTCCCGCTGCTGCTTCGCGAATCCATGCGCTCGGCTAACCCAGCACCCTGTCAGCCGTATACACCGCCTCGTCGAGAAACACGTTCACCGCCGGGTGATCGCGCTCGCCCTTGCGGTAGGCGAGGAACACGCCGCGCTGGATATCGGGTAGCAGCGGCACGGCGGTGACGCCAGGCAGCGGGCGCACCAGGCGCAGGCCGGAGACGATGGAGATGGAATTGCCCGAGGCGACCATGGCCGCGACCATCTCGAAGCCCGCGCAGTGGGCGTTGATGCGCGGCGCAAAGCCCGAGCGGCGGCACAGGTTGGTGATGAATTCGCCAAACGAGCTGCCGGTGGAATCCAGCGCCCAGGCTTCGTCGCGCAGGTCGCCGATGGTCAGGCTGTCGCGCCGGGCCAGGGCATGGTCGATGGGCAGCAGCACATGTAGCAGGTCCTGGGTCAGGGGAATCAGCGCGTAGTGCTCGCGGTTCTCGTCCGGGGTCACGGCCAGGTCGTCGATCACCGCCACGTCGATCTGCCAGGAGCCCAGGGCGCTGAGGCTTTCCTGCGGCTCAAGGTCCAGCACCACCACGTTCAGCCGCGGGTAGGCGCTGCGCAATGCGCGCACGGTTTCCGCGATCACCGCCACGGCAATCGACGGAAAGGCCGCCACGCGCAGTTCGCCGGCGATTTCCCCGCGCAACTGCGCCAGCTCGGAGCGCGCCTCGTCGAGCACCATGAGGATGCGCTCGGCATGCGCCACCAGGCGTTCACCGGCCGGCGTCAGTACCACACCGCGACCACGCCGTTCGATCAGCGCCATGTCGGCCTCGCGCTCGAGCTGGGCGACCTGCTGCGAGACGGCCGAGGGCGTCAGGTGCAACGACTCGGCGGCGGCCGCCATGGTGCGGCAGCGAGCCAGTTCGCGCAGGGTGCGCAGGCGGGTGATGTCCATGGCGCGATCTAAATAGTTAAGGGTCGCTAACGAATACATTAAAAATAAATCAGTATACATAATGATATGGCCGTTCTTAGATAGGGATATCCGCACGCGCGTAACCGGGCGCGTGTCCATTTAATCGACAAGAAGAACCTCGCCATGGCTATCAGCGTTTTCGACCTGTTCAAAGTCGGCATAGGCCCGTCCAGTTCCCACACCGTCGGCCCGATGCGCGCGGCCGCCCTGTTCACCCACGCTCTGGAGAACCACGGCCATATGCCGCAGGTGACCCGCGTCGCCGCCGAGCTGTATGGCTCGCTGGGCGCCACCGGCAAGGGCCACGGCAGTGACAAGGCGGTGCTGCTCGGCCTCAGCGGCCATGAGCCGGACACCGTGGACGTGGATCAGGTGCCGGCCTACATCGACACCATCCGTCGCGACAAGCGCATCGTCCTGGCCGGCAAGCATGCCGTGCGCTTCGACGAGAAGACCGATCTGAAGATGTTCCGCAAGGCGCTGCCGCTGCACGCCAACGGCCTGCGTTTCGCCGCCTTCGACGCCGCCGGGATTCAGGTACACGAAGCCACCTACTACTCGGTGGGCGGCGGCTTCGTGGTCAGCGAGGCGATTCTCGCCGACGGCTCCAAGCACAAGGTCATCGCCCCGGACGCCACGGCCCTGCCGCTGCCGTTTCGCAGCGGTGCCGACCTGCTGCGCCTGAGCCGCGAACACGGTATCGGCATCGCCGAAATCATGCGCCGCAACGAGCGTCACTGGCGCAGCGACGAAGAGACCGACGCCGGCCTGCTGGAAATCTGGAAGGTGATGCAGGCCTGCGTCGAGCGTGGCTGCCGCACCGAGGGCATCCTCCCGGGCGGTTTCAAGGTGCGTCGCCGCGCCGCGATCCTGGCACGCAAGCTGGGCGGCTTCCAGCGCAGCTACCTGGAGGATCCGCTGCGCATGCTCGACTGGGTCAACCTCTGGGCCCTGGCGGTGAACGAGGAGAATGCCGCCGGTGGCCGCGTGGTCACCGCGCCGACCAACGGCGCCGCCGGCATCATCCCGGCCGTGCTGCACTACTACGCCAACGCCATTTCCGGCGCCAGCGAGCGCGGCATCATCGACTTCCTGCTCACCGCCGGTGCCATCGGCATTCTGTACAAGGAAAACGCCTCGATCAGCGGCGCCGAAGTGGGCTGCCAGGGCGAGGTCGGCGTGGCCTGTTCGATGGCCGCTGGCGCGCTGTGCGCGGTACTCGGCGGCACCCCGGAGCAGGTCGAGAATGCCGCCGAGATCGGTATGGAGCATCACCTGGGCCTGACCTGCGACCCGGTCGGCGGTCTGGTGCAGATCCCCTGCATCGAACGCAACGCCATCGCCTCGGTGAAGGCCATCAACGCCGCGCGCATGGCGCTGTACGGTGACGGCGCGCACTACGTGAGCCTGGACAAGGTGATCAAGACCATGCGCGAGACCGGCGCCGACATGCTGACCAAGTACAAGGAAACCGCTCGCGGCGGCCTGGCGGTGAATATCATCGAGTGCTGATGCGCGCCCTGCCCGCCCAACGCCCCGGTTGATCCGGGGCGTTTTCGTTTTCGGCGCTCGCCCGTGCAGTGCGCTCAGGGGGCGCAGCCGCGGCCGCCACCCTGCAATGGCCTGCCAGCCGCAGCCAAACGGCTCGCTAGCCTCATGAGAATATGGCGCTGGTGCCTGGGTAGCTGGCCGCCCCCCCGACCCGGACGCAGCGGCCTTGCAGCGATTACGGAACGGGCGCCGGCGCACCAGACCATAAACGACGACGCCCCGGTCGATCGACCGGGGCGTCATGCTGGCAAGCCGTCAGCGCCTCACGGGCGCTGAAGGCTCATAGGAAGGCTCAGCGCGGCTCGCTCATCAGTCCCTTGATGATGGACACGCAACCCACCAGCAGCACCAGGGTGAAAGGCAGGCCGGTGGATACCGCCATGGCCTGCAGCGCCACCAGGCCGCCGCCCAGCAGCAATGCCACGGCCAGCGCGCCCTCGAGCAGCACCCAGAACGCCCGCTGCGGCATCGGCGCATTGACCTTGCCGCCGGCGGTGATGGTGTCGATCACCAGCGAGCCGGAGTCCGACGAGGTGATGAAGAACAGCACCACCAGCACGATGGCGACGAACGAGCTGATCGCGCTGATCGGCAGTTGCTCGAGCATGACGAACATCTTCAGCTCCAGCGCCGCCTGCTGCAGTTCGCTCAGGCCGCCCAGGGCCTGATGCAGCGCGGTGCCGCCGAAAGCGCTCATCCACAGCACCGATACCAGCGACGGCACCAGCAGCACGGCGATAAGGAACTCGCGCACGGTGCGGCCGCGGCTGACCCGGGCGATGAACATGCCCACGAACGGCGACCAGCTGATCCACCAGGCCCAGTAGAAGGCGGTCCAGCCCTGGCTGAAGTTGGCGTCTTCGCGGCCGATGGGGTTGGACAGCGCCGGCAGGTACTGCAGGTAGGCGCCAAGGTTGTCCAGCACGCCACTCAGCAGCAGCGCGGTGGGTCCGGCGATCAGGACGAACAGCAGCAGCACCAGGGCCAGGCCCAGGTTGATCTCGGACAGGCGCTTGACGCCCTTGTCCACGCCGGCCAGCACCGAACACAGCGCGATCAGGGTGATGACGGTGATCAGCAGCACCTTGGTGGTGGGATCGGCCGGCAGGCCGAACAGGCTGTGCAGGCCGGCGGTGGCCTGCTCGGCGCCCAGACCCAGCGAGGTGACCAGGCCGAACAGGGTGGCGAACACGGCGAGAATATCGATCACGTGACCCGGCCAGCCCCAGACCCGCTCGCCCAGCAGCGGGAAGAAGATCGAACGGAACGACAGCGGCAGGCCCTTGTTGAAGGCGAACAGGGCCAACGCCAGGGCGACGATGGCGTAGATCGCCCAAGGGTGCAGGCCCCAGTGGAAGATGGTGGTGGCCATGCTCAGGCGCGCCGCTTCTTCGGAATCGCCAACCGCCGCGCCCAGCGGCGCCCAGTCGCTGCGCACACCGTTCTCGCCGACGGCGACGCCGGCCAGGGACGAGTCGTAGTGCGACATGGGTTCGGCCACGCCATAGAACATCAGGCCGATGCCCATACCGGCGGCGAACAGCATGGCGAACCAGGAGGTGTAGGAATAGTCGGGACGCGCCAGCGTGCCGCCGAGACGCACCCGGCCCAGCGGCGAGACGATCAGGCCCAGGCACAGCAGCACGAAGATATTGGCCGAACCGAGGAAGAACCACGCCAGGTTCTGCGTGAGCCAGTCGCGAACGGCCTTGAACAGCGGCTCCACCTCGTTGTGCAGGGCCAGCGCCAGCACCACGAAGATCAGCGCACTGAGCGCGGAGACGAGAAATACCTTGCCGTGGATATCGAGGTTGACCAGGTAGCGACCGCGGATGTTGTCCTGGCCGACCACGTAGTCGGTGTCTATCAGACTGACGGCTCCACTCGGGGCCGGAATACCGTCGTCGTTGGCTTTGCTGGGCCCTGGAGGCACAGGGGCTTGGCTCATGGGCTGCTCCTTCTTGTTATGGCGCTGAACGCAGCGAGCGGCGCCATGCCGCACGCGGTGGCTGACGCTAACAGAAGGAAAAACCGGCAAGAGCGGCGCAAACGGCGTGGGGCTATCCATTAGCGACCAGGGGCGTATCGATGAGCCCATGCCCGCCGCCCGGCGCTTCGCAGTCATGAAGCCTGCACGAAAAAGCGCGCCCGCAGGCGCGCTCTCCGAGGTGGCGGCAGCGGCGCTCAGCGCGGCTCGCTCATCAGCCCCTTGACGATGGACACGCAGCCCACCAGCAGCACCAGGGTGAACGGCAGGCCTGTCGACACGGCCATGGCCTGCAGCGCCACCAGACCGCCACCGAGCAGCAGGGCGATGGCAATCACCCCTTCGATGCTGGCCCAGAACACCCGCTGCGGCACCGGCGCGTTGACCTTGCCGCCGGCGGTGATGGTGTCGATCACCAGCGAGCCGGAGTCCGACGAGGTGATGAAGAACACCACCACCAGCACGATGCCGATGAACGAGGTGATGGCGGTCAGCGGCATTTCACCGAGCATGCTGAACAGCTTCAGTTCCAGACCGGCGTCCTGCGCACCGGTGAAACCGTCCACCAGCAGCTGGTTGATCGCGGTGCCGCCGAAGGCGGTCATCCACAGCACCGAGACCAGCGACGGCACCAGCAGCACGGCGATAAGGAACTCGCGCACGCTGCGGCCACGACTGACGCGGGCGATGAACATGCCTACGAACGGCGACCAGCTGATCCACCAGGCCCAGTAGAACGCGGTCCAGCCCTGGCTGAAGTTGGCATCCTCACGGCCGACCGGGTTGGCCAGCGCCGGCAGGTATTGCAGGTAGGCGCCCAGGTTCTTGAAGAAGCCGGTGAAGATGGCCAGGGTCGGCCCGGCGATGATGACGAACAGCAGCAGCGCCATGGCCAGGGCCATGTTCACTTCCGACAGGCGCTTGACCCCCTTCTCCAGCCCGGCGACCACCGACACCAGGGCGATGAGGGTGATGGCCACGATCAGCAGCACCTTGCTGGTGTCGGTGGCGCTGATGCCGAACAGGTATTCCATGCCGGCCGCCGCCTGCTCGGCGCCGAGGCCCAGCGAAGTGACCAGGCCGAACAGGGTGGCGAACACCGCGAGGATGTCCACCACGTGGCCCGGCCAGCCCCACACGCGCTCACCGAGGATCGGGTAGAAGATCGAGCGGATCGACAGCGGCAGGCCCTTGTTGAAGGAGAACAGCGCCAGGGCCAGGGCGACGATGGCGTAGATCGCCCAGGGGTGCAGGCCCCAGTGGAAGATGGTCGCGGCCATGCCCAGGCGCACCGCTTCCTCGGTGTTGCCGGCGGCGCCGCCGAGCGGTGCCCAGTCGGTGCGCACACCGTCCTCGCCCAGCGTGACCCCGCCCAGCGCCGCACTGTAGTGCGACATCGGCTCGGACACGCCATAGAACATCAGGCCGATGCCCATGCCCGCGGCGAAGAGCATGGAGAACCAGCCCACGTAGGTGTAGTCGGGAGTCGCCTGCTTGCCGCCGATGCGTACCCGCCCCAGCGGCGAGACGATCAGCCCGAGGCAGAGCAGAACGAAGACATTGGCGGCGCCGATGAAGAACCAGGCCATGTGATGGGTGAGCCAGTCGCGCAGACCGCTGAACAGCGGCTCGACCTGGTTCTGCAGGGCCAGCGCCAGCACCACGAAGACGATGGCGACCAGCGCGGAGATGGTGAAGACCTTGCCGTGAATGTCCAGTGAGAAGATGAACTGGCCTTTGATGTTGTCCTGGCCGATGACGTAGTCGGTATCGATCAGATTGGCTTCACCGGTCGGTGCCGGGATGCCGTCGTGGGTTTCCGCTGCGGATGGCGGTGTCGTTTCATGCGAAGGGACGTTTCCCATGGTTGGCGTGCTCCTTGATGCGTTGACTCGCTAGACGAGCGTGAACAGGACGGATGCCCTCCTCCAATTGATGACGACCCACCCTTGGGTCGGACGCAAAGGGTAACACATGAATTCGGCTCATTCAGAAACGGCGCGCACGTGAGCCGCCCAAATACATCTTGCCCGTAGCTGCTGCCACCGCCCTCTGCCATTGTCCTGCGGCGCATGGCAGGATGGCTGACGAACGCTCTGCAACCCCCGTGGTCAGCTGCACACAGCCTGTGCAAAGGACGCTCCTGCATGCCTGCGGATTTCGGCATTCCCCACCTGTTCGGCTACCTGATCGCTACCGTCCACGCCCTCGGCGTACTGGCGGCGATCCATGCCGTGCTGACCGTGCGCACGGCGCAGGGAGCGCTGGCCTGGGGTCTGTCGCTGTTCTTCATGCCCTATCTGACGCTGCTGCCGTATCTGGTGTTCGGCCGCAGCCGTTTCGATGCCTACGTCAAGGCGCGGCGCCAGGCCGACAAGGAAATGCGCCATGCCATGGCCGAACAGGACTGGCGCCCCTGGGTCGAGGAAGCCAAGGCGGCGCATCTGTCGCCGGTCTACGA
This sequence comes from Pseudomonas sp. GD04158, assembly GCF_029834875.1. NCBI lineage: Bacteria > Pseudomonadati > Pseudomonadota > Gammaproteobacteria > Pseudomonadales > Pseudomonadaceae > Pseudomonas > Pseudomonas sp. GD04158. The sequence continues at coordinate 18,302 of NZ_JAODYT010000049.1, forward strand.
GCGACTGGGCGCCCTGCCGCGCCTCTCGCACCTGCCGGGGCTGACCGGCAACCGCGTGGAGCTGCTGATCGACGGCGAAGCCACCTTCGCCGCGATCTTCGCGGCGCTGGCCAGCGCGCAGCAGGTGATCCTGCTGCAGTTCTTCATCATCCGTGACGACGCCCTCGGCCGGCGCCTGCTCGAGGTGCTGCTGGAGCGCGCCGCCGCCGGCGTGCGGGTGCATGTGCTGTACGACGGCGTCGGCAGCCATGCGCTGCCGCGCGCCTACATCGAGCGCCTGCGCCGAGGCGGCGCGCTGGTGCACGCCTTCCCCACCCGTGCCGGGCTGTTCAACCGCTTCCAGCTGAATTTCCGCAACCACCGCAAGATCGTCGTGGTCGATGGCGAGATCGGCTTTCTCGGCGGGCTCAACGTTGGCGTGGAATACCTCGGCCAGAAACCGCCGCTGGCGCCCTGGCGCGACACCCATGTGGAAGTGCGCGGGCCGGTGGTGGCGAGCCTGCAGGAGGCCTTCGCCGAAGACTGGTACTGGGCCTGCCAGAAGCTGCCGCCGCTGCTGATGCCGAGCAAGCAGGACGAGCCCGGCCAGCTCTGCCAGGTCATCGCCAGCGGCCCGGCGGACCCGCAGGAAACCTGCTCGCTGCTGTTCGTCGAAGCGATTCACGCGGCGCGCGAACGGGTCTGGCTGAGCAGCCCCTACTTCGTGCCCGACGAGGCGCTGTTCGCCGCCCTGCGCCTGGCGGTGATGCGCGGCGTGGACGTACGCCTGCTGCTGCCGTCGCGGCCGGACCACCATATCGTCTACGCCGCCTCCAGCCTGTATGCCTTCGAGGCGCTGCGCGCCGGGGTGCGGATCTTCCGCTACCAGCCGGGCTTCATGCACCAGAAGGCGCTGCTGATCGACCATGACGCCAGCCTGCTGGGCAGCGCCAACCTGGACAACCGCTCCTTCCGCCTGAATTTCGAAGCCAACCTGCTGATCTTCGACGAGGCCTTCAACGCCCAGGTGAGCCACATGCTGGAGGAGGATTTCAGCCGCTCGCGCGAGCTGGTCAATGCCGACCGGCGCAACTTGCATCGCCTGCAGCAACTGGGCATGCGTGTGGCGCGGCTGATCTCGCCGATCCTCTGACGCGAGGCCTCGACTCGCCACTGCCACCCGCGTCTGGCGAGACTTTGAACAGGCTCCGAAGCGCAGCTATGGTTACTGGGGTCAAGCGCTGTTAGCCGTCAGCGAGACCCGACCCGCCATGAAAATCCGCCTTGCCCTGCTGCTCTGCCTCAGCCTGCACCTCGTGCCCAGCCAGGCGCAGGAGGCCATTCGCGTGGGCGTCGAGCTGCAGCCCTATCAGCCCTATTCCGAGGTGGAGAACGGCGAATACCGCGGCTACGCCCGCGAGCTGCTGGACGCCTTCGCCGCAGAACAGGGCTACCGCTTCGTCTATACGCCGCTGCCGGTCAGGCGCCTGCTTGGCGACTTTCTCGGCGGCCGGGTCGATCTGAAGTTTCCCGACCACCCGCAATGGAACGCCGACCAGAAGGCCGGCCACCCGGTACGCTACAGCCAGCCGGCGGCGCCCTATGTCGATGGCGTGCTGGTCAAGCCGCAATACCTTGGCCAGGGCAAGGCACGCATCCGCCTGCTCGGCACGCAGAACGGTTTCACCCCCTGGCCCTACCTAGAGGACATCCGCGCCCAGCGGATCAAGCTGATCCAGGCCAACCAGATCGAATCGCTGCTGCTGATGGCCGCCAGCGACCGGGTCGATGCGGTCTACCTCAACCCCCGCGTGGTCACCCATCAGCTGCGCCAGATGCGCCTGGCGCCGGACGCCCTGGTATTCGACCCGCAGCTCGCGCACGTCGAGGATCACTACTACCTGTCGAGCATCCACCACCCCGAGCTGATAGAGGCCTTCGACCGTTTCCTCGAGCGGCGCGCCGAACTGGTCGCGGCGATCCGCTTACGTCATGGCCTGTGAAACGCCGCGCAGGCGCTGCTCGGCGAGCAGGCGCGAACGGCGCTTCTTCGCCCAGATCACCACGCCCGTCAGCGACAGCCCCGCCACCGCCAGGCCCAGCAACGACACCAGGATGCGCCCCGGCAGACCGATGATGCGCCCGGAATGCAGCGGGAACTGCGCCTGCAGGAAGATATCCCCGGCACTGCCGGTGCCCGGCACGTGCGCGCCGGCCAGTTCGCCGGTCTGGCTGTCGACGTAGATCCAGGGGTTGCCCAGCCCGGCATCGCCGTGATCGTCGCCCGGCTCGTAGAAGCCGACGCCATACACGCCGAACTCTGCCGAATGGAACAGCCCGCCGGGAGGCGCGTCCCAGCCCAGCCGCCGCGCCTCGGCATCGGCCACGGCGATGGCCTGGCGGCGGTCGATCAGCGGCACGATCTGCTCATCCAGGGTGACCGACGTGCGGCTGGCGAAGGGGCTGGGCGTCAGCGGCGAAAACAGCTCGACCAGCGGCCTGGTCACCTGCCGCTCCAGGTTCATCGACACCGAGGTGACGGCCAGCACCAGCAGCAACAGCCAGATCCATACCCCGCCGGAACGATGCAGGTCGAAATTCAGCTTGTAGCCGACCTGGCTCCAGCGAAAGGCGAACGACTTGCGCCAGCTGCGCAGGTTGGGAAACGACAACCACAGCGCCACCAGGCAGTCGATGCACCAGACGATGGCGACGATGCCGAAGAACAGCATGCCCAGCTCGATGCCGAAGCCGTCCGGGATATGCAGGCTGTAATGCAGCTTGTAGAGAAATGGCAGCAGGTTCTCCCGGCTCAGGGAGATCGCCCCCCATTCGCGCTGGCCCTGGATCTCGCCAGTGACCGGGTCGATGCCGAGCTGGTTGAAGCCGAGCTTGAAGGCCTTGCCGGTGGCCGGATCGATACGCGGATCGACGAAGATGCCCAGCGCATGGCCGGGTTCCAGCGCCAGCGACATAAAGCTCACCTGCAGGCGCGGGTCGCGCGCTTCCAGGGCGTCCACCAGTTGCAGCGGGTCCTGCGCCTGCCCTTCGGTTTGCGCATCGAACAGGTGCGGGTTGAGCCATTCGTCCAGTTCGTGATCCCAGGAAATGACAGCGCCGGTCAAGCCGGCGGTGAACAGGAACAGGGCGATGAACAGGCCGCACCAGCGGTGCAGCAAAACCAGAATCGGACGCATCGAATCCTCTCGTCGACCGGCAGGGCCGCCCGTGCGGGCGGCCCTGGCCGTCAGTATTTCCAGGTCAGGGTGGCGCTGACGTTACGTGGGGCACCGTAATAGGCCTGAGTCCAGTACAGGCTGTTCAGGTACTTCTCGTCGGTGAGGTTGTTGAGGTTGGCCGACACGCTCCAGTTGGGATCGATGTCGTAGCTGGCCATCAGGTCGACCACGGCGTAGGCGTCCTGCTCGGCGATGCCGTTGTGGATATCGTCCTGCCAACGTACGGCGGCGCCGACCTTGAGCTTGTCCAGCGCCGGAATCCGATAGGTCGCGGCGGTCTTGACCATGTGCTTGGGCGAGTAGGTGACCCCGTGCGAGCCATCGGCATTGGTGATGTCGACGAAGGTGTAGCCCGCATTCAGCTCCAGTCCCTGAATGGGCTGGCCGGAAATCTCGATCTCGTAGCCTTCGCTGGTCAGCCCCTCGACCGCGCGGTAATAGGCGCGGCCACCGATGCTGCCCGCCTGTTGGGCGAAGTTGTCCTGCTCGGTGCGAAACACCGCCAGCGCCACGTTGACCTTGTCGTCGAACAGCTCGCCCTTGATGCCCGCCTCGTAGTTCACGCCCTCTACCGGCGCCAGGCGCGAGCCCGCAGCATTGGTTTTGGTCTGCGGATCGAAGATCTCGGTATAGCTGGCGTAGACCGAATATTGATCGGTGATGTCGTAGACCACCCCCGCATAGGGCACCACCTTGCCGCTGTTCTTCGAGGTCTTCGCGACACCGTAGTTGGTACCGTCACTTTTCACATCGACGACACGTGTGCCGGTGATCAGGCTCAGCTTGTCGGTCAAGCTCCAGCGCGCGGCGCCGTACATGCTCTTCATGCGGTCGGTGAAATCGCTGCCGTTGGTAGGCCGGTCGTTCAGCGGTTTGCCGATGTTGCCATCCCACTGCTCCAGCGGCGGCAGGGCAGTGCCGGTGGTGGAGTCGTAATAGGAGATATCGTTCAGCTCCGAGCGCGACCAACTGGCCCCCAGCGCGGCTTCATGCTGACGGCCCGCCAGGCTGAACGGGCCGCTGGCCTGCACATCGACGATCAGCTGCTTGTTCTCGTCCTTGTACTCGGACGGATAGCTGAACAGGCCGAGGCCGGTATTCCTATCCGGCGTACCGTACATATAGAACAACGAGCCATCGCCCTTCTTTTCCACTCGCGTCAGTACGGTCTTGGCTTGCCAACCGTTGTCGAAGGTGTGCGCCAGCTCGGCAAAGGTGCGGTTTTCCTTGACGTCCCAATAGGCCCAATCGGAGGACGTGCTGGTGGAGCGGGAATAGTCGGTCTGCGAACCGTCGCTGTAGTTCAGCGGCAGCGCACCCCACATCGGCGAGTTGGCATCACTGGTCTGCAGGGTGTGGCCGAGGGTGAAGAGGGTGCGCTCGTCCAGATCGAACTCCAGCACCCCGTGGAAGACGTTCTTCTCGCGCGAGTAGCGGTCGAGGTAGGAGTTCTTGTTTTCGTTGGCGTACACCACGCGGCCGCGGATGTTGCCGGCATCGGACAGCGCACCGGATACGTCGGTGTCGATACGGCGCTTGTCCCAGGAGCCGGCCGTCAGGTCCACGCGCGCCTGCGGTGCCAAGGTTGGCCGCTTGCGCACGAAGTTGACGGTCGCCGAGGGATTGCCGGTGCCCGACATCAGGCCGTTGGCGCCGCGAATCACCTCCACGCGCTCGTACATCGAGGTGTCCAGATCACCCTCGACATTGCCGTAGACGAAGGGCACGGCGATGCCGTCGTACTGGAAGTTGGTGATATCGAAACCGCGGGCGGTGTAGTAGGTGCGATCGGTTTCGACTTCCTGCACCTGCACGCCCGGCACGGCCTTGAGCGCATCGTTGACGCTGGTGAGCTTGAAGTCGCGCAGCTGGGCGCCGCTCAGGGTGGAAATCGCCTGCGGCGTCTGCCGCGGGGTCAGGTCGAGCTTGGTCGCAGCACTGCTGGGGGTGGATTTGTAGCTATCGACCTCGTCCGCCGCACTGCTGCCGACCACGGTCTGAGCATCCAGCTCGAGCTGCTCCTGCTCGGCGGCCAGCGCTTGACTGAAATTGCAGGCGGCCGCAATCGCCACGGCCAGGTGGGTTTTTCTGCTGAACAAGGGACGATCTCCTGATGCGCTGTCGATAGCTGCTGGCAGTCCCTTTGCAGCAGGTTGCCTCACTGGCAGCATTTGCTAGACGCAAACGCAAATAATTAGCGACAAAATTCTCGCAACAGAAGATCCGCTCGTCAATGAGAAATATTTACACCTTTGTATAAGTATCAGTTACGTTTGAGCGAACCACAGTCCGCCCCGACCCAGCGGGCACGGCTTTCCATGCTGCTCGGCTGGCCGTTGTAGGTGCCTTTGACCTGCGTGGTGAATTCCTTGTCGCTGACGAAGCGCGTCTCCCCTTCGCCCTGAGCGTCCGGGCAGTTGAAACGGAACTTCCACAGCTTCGCGCTGCGCTCAACGATCTCGTTGCTGCAGCCGGATTCGGGATCGTGCAGGGGGATTTCCTGCGCCTTGATCTGCTCGGCGGTCAGGCACATCTGCACGCCACCAGCACCGAGCCTGATGCCCTGCTCGGCCATCATGTTTTCCATCATCTGCCGCTGTTCGGGCGGCAGGTTCTGCATCTGCGCCAGCATCTGCTCCATGCCGGGCATGGCTTGACCGCCCATCTGCATGCTGTGCGAGCTGACTTCCCAGACGCCGGGCTGGATATCCAGGGCGCTGGCCGTCAGCGGTGACAGACAGAGAGCGAGCGGGAGGGCGAAACGAAAGATCGGGCGCATGGCAGGTCTCCTGGGCAGGTGGTTAGCCAAGCCTAGCAGGCCGCAGACGAACAAAACCCCCATAGGCTCGCGCCGCATGGGGGTTCTCTTCCTTTCCGCCCGGCACTTGTGGCGCCGGAAGCCTGGGTCCGCTCTGGCGAACCTAGCCCGCGTCAGCCGCGGGGGAGCTCAGCTCGCAGCTCCAGAGTTCCAACACCGGCTGGCTCGCTTGTGGCGGGCCGAGCCAGTCGCTCATCGGGCGACAACGCTGGTCGATACACAGTTGGTAATCCCCGGCTTCGGGCGTACGCCCGACTCGCAGGGGTTGCAAAGGCGGTAGCTGACGCTGGTAGTGCCAGCTGCCATTGCGCAGTTCGGCGCCGTCGGGAATCTCCATTCCGGCGCCGGAACCCTTGACCCGCGCCTCGCCGAGCACCAGGCCGTCGGCGGTGACGCGGTAATCCTCTTCCCAGCGGATCTTTTCGATGGTGTGGGTCCAGGCCAGGGTGAAGGCCGGCGTGGGCAACTCTGCCCACACCGCGCCGGCCAACCCCAGGCACAGGCCGATCACGTCGTCGCCGCCTCGGCGCGACGGGCGCGCCACAGGTGCTGAGCGATGAAGATGGCGCTGAGGGCAAAGCCGATTTCGTCACTGATCGGCGTGGCCAGAATCAGGCTGGCACCGGCGGCCAGGCCCAGGATGCGCTCCCACCAGGCCAGCCTGGCCTGCAGGAAGCCGGTGAACACCACGCCCCAGATGCCGATGGCCAATGCCGCCTTGAACAGCACGTAGAAGGTCGCCAGCAGGCTGTCGCCCTGCAGCATCAGCGCCGGCGAGTAGACCGCCATGTAGGGCACGACGAAACCGGCCACGGCGATGCGGATCGCCCACAGGCTGATCTTCAGGCCGCGCTCCTTGGCGATAGGCGCGGCGGCGAAGCAGGCCAACGCTACCGGCGGGGTAAGGTCGGCCATGATGCCGAAGTAGAAGACGAACATGTGCGAGACGATCAGCGGCACGCCCAGTTCCAGCAGTGCCGGCGCGGCAATCGAGCTGGTGATGATGTAGTTGGGAATGGTCGGAATGCCCATGCCCAGCACCAGGCAGGTGAGCATGGTCAGCACCAGCGAGAGGAACAGGTTGTCCTGGCCGATGGCGAGGATGTAGCCGGCGAAGGTGGAGGCCACCCCGGTCAGCGACACCACACCGATGATCACCCCGACCAGGGCGCAGGCGATACCGACCGGCACCGCGTGACGCGCACCTTCGACCAGCGCGTGCAGGCACAGGATCAGGGTGTCGCGGCCGCCCTTGACGAACCAGCAGACCGCCACCAGCGCCGCGATGACGCCGAACACCACGCCGATGCCGAGCTGGAAGAAGCCGGCGCAGAGCACGCCCAGGGCGATCCAGAAGGCGAAGCGCATGGCCTTGGACGAGACCCGCAGGATGATCGCGGAGCCGAGGATGACCATGGCGGTCAGGGCCAGGCCGACGGTGCCGGAGAACAGCGGCGTACGCCCGGAGAACAGCAGGTAGATGAGGATGAACAGCGGGATCAGCAGGAACCAGCGCTCGCGCACGGCCTTCCACGGGTTCGGGCATTCCTCCTTGGGCAGGCCGCGCAGGTTGGCGCGACGGGCCTCCAGGTGGACCATCCAGAACACCGAGCCGAAGTACAGCAGCGCCGGGATCAGCGCGGCCTTGGCCACCTCGAAGAACGGCACGTTGATGGTCTCGGCCATGATGAAGGCCACCGCGCCCATGATCGGCGGCATGATCTGGCTGCCCATCGACGAGGTCGCCTCGACCCCGCCGGCGAAGGCCGGGCGGTAGCCGAAACGCTTCATCAGCGGGATGGTGAACTGCCCGGTGGTGACCACGTTGGCCACGCCGGAGCCGGTGATGGTGCCCATCAGCGCCGAGGACACCACCGACACCTTGGCCGGGCCGCCGACCTTGTGGCCGAACAGGCCCATGGCGAAGTCGGTGAACAGCTTGATCATCCCGGCCTGCTCGAGGAAGGCGCCGAACAGGATGAACAGGAAGATATAGGTGGCCGACACGTAGGTCGGCGTGCCGTACAGACCTTCGGTACCGAAGGCCAGCTGGTTGACGATCTGATCGAGGCCGTAGCCGCGGTGCATCAGATCGCCCGGCAGGTACTGGCCGAGCATGCCGTAGGCGAGAAACAGCGCGCAGATGATCGGCAGGGCGATGCCCATGACCCGCCGCGCGGCCTCGAACACCAGCACGATGAGGACCAGGCCGACGATCATGTCGCCAGTGGTCATGTCACCCGAGCGCTGGATCAGGTCCGCCTCGAAGTACCACTGGTAGATGGCCGTGGCCATGCCGGCCAGGCCCAGCAGCCAGGCCAGCGGCTGCCAGGGGCGCTTGACGCCGAAGGCGGGGATGCTGATGAACACCAGCAGCAGCAGGAAGCCGACGTGCACCGCGCGCAGCACCTGGGTGGACACCGGGTGGAAGGCGGCGGTGACGATCTGGAAGATGGAAAACAGCAGCGCGACGGCGAACAGCGCCTTCGGCCAGTCGGACGGGCTGGCGCCCATGCCCTGATTCTGCTCACTCATGGAGTGCACACCTCATGACTACTTCGATTGCGGAGACAGAGTCGCCAACAAAACCCACCGTCCATGAACGCCGGTTTTATTCGCGATTCTGGGAACTCTGTCCGTTCCGGTCTTTGCGCTGTAGGAGCGGATTTATCCGCGATGTTCGCGAGGAAATCGCGGCTGAAGCCGCTCCTACAGAAGCTTGTGCGTGAAAAGACCTAGCAGGCCGCGACTCATGTCACGGCCTGAAGCGGCATCAGAGCGCGCCGGCTTCCTTGTAGAAGCGCTCGGCACCCGGGTGCAGCGGGATAGGCAGGTTCTTGGTGGCGCTTTCCAGCTTGATGTCCTTGGCCGCGGAGTGGGCGGTGCCCAGACGCTCGAGGTTGTCGAACATCAGCTTGGTCATCTGGTAGGCCACCTCGTCGGAGACGCCTTCATGGGTAACCAGGATGTTGTTGATGGCCACGGTGGGCACGTCGGCGTCCTGACCGTCGTAGGTGCCCGCCGGGATGGTGGCGGCCTCGTAGGCGGCGTTGTCGATCTTCGCGGTCACTTCGGCCGGGATGGAGACGAAGCTGATCTTCATGGTCGAGGCCAGGTCACGAATGGCGGCCATGCCCAGACCGGAGGACTGCAGGGTGGCGTCCAGCTGGCGGTTCTTGATCAGCTCCACCGACTCGGCGTACGGCAGGAACTCGACCTTGCCCATGTCCTTGTAGCTCAGGCCGGCGGCTTCGAAGATGGCGCGGGCGTTGAGCTCGGTACCGGACTTCGGCGCGCCGACGGAGATGCGCTTGCCCTTGAGGTCTTCCAGGGTCTTGATGCCGGATTCGGCGTTGGCGACGATCTGGATGTAGTTCGGGTAGGTGCCGGCGATGGCGCGCAGCTTCTTCAGCGGCGCCTTGAAGCCGGCGTCTTCCACGCCGTTCCAGGCATCGGCCACCGAGTCGCCCAGGGCGAAGGCCAGTTCGCCGCGACCGGCCTGCAGCAGGTTGAGGTTTTCCACCGATGCCTTGGTCGCCTGTACCGAGGTCTTGGCGCCGTCGATGCCGTTGCTGTACAGCTGCGACAGGGCCACGCCGATCGGGTAGTACACCCCGCTGGTGCCGCCGGTGAGGACGTTGATGAAGGTCGGGGCAGCGAGCACCGCAGTGCTGGCAGTGATGGCCGCAGCAGCGGCGAACAGGCTGAGTTTCTTGGTCAGTCGCATGGAAATATCTCCGTCGTTGTTATGGCTTTATGCAGAGTTTCACTCTAGACGACGCCCGCTGCGGCTAGGCGGCGGGCGACGTCGGCTGTGCGCGATCAGCGGCGCAGGGTGCAGCGTGGGACAAGAGCCGCGGCGAGCGCGGTCAGGAGGCGGCCCATGCACGGCGGCATGGCGCGGAAGACTGGGCAGTTCATGGGCAGACCTCTTGTCGTTGTTATGGTCGCCGCGTCGGCAGGCTGCTGCGCGGCTGAATCTGTCATAGCAGATGCCGTGCCAGGGCCTGAAAAGCCCGATTTAGAGCGGTCTTGTTACAAGACTAAAGGGTCACTGAGCGAGAAACCGCCGACACCTGTGACGGGGTCGGCAAAAATCCGCTTATCGAAGTACTCTGGGCTACGAAGGTCGATCCCCCGTAGGAAGCGCCGTGCGCACCGAGAGCATCGCGGCCCGAAATTGGCTGCGCACGACCCGGGCGGCCTACTCCTCGCCGCCGGGCAGGTAGTCACCGCGCGCCAGACCGTGGCGCTGCATCTTCTCGTTGAGGGTGCGGCGCGGCAGCTGCAGCATCTCCATCACCGCGGCGATGTTGCCCTGGCATTGCAGCAGGGCGTTGTGCAGGCACTGCGCTTCGAAGGCTTCCATCTGCTGCGCCAGTGCCTGACCGGCGAAGCGCTCGGCCGGCGGCGGGCTGGACAGCCCCAGGGCATGGCGCTCGGCGGCATTGATCAGCTCGCGTACGTTGCCCGGCCAGTCATGACCGAGCAGGCGCGCCAGCTCGCTGGGTGCCAGCGGTGGCACCTCGCGGCCGTGACGCTCGGCGGCGGCACGAGCAAAGTGCTCGAACAGCAGCGGAATGTCCTCGCGGCGCTCGCGCAGCGGCGGAATGTGCAGGGTGGCGACGTTCAGGCGATACACCAGGTCCTCGCGGAAGCGCCCGGCCTTGACCTCGTCGAGCAGATCCGGCTTGGCCGCGCTGATCACCCGCAGATCGACCTGGATGCTCTTGTTCGAACCGAGGCGCTCCAGAGTCTTCTCCTGCAGCACGCGCAGCAGCTTGACCTGCTGCGCCAGCGGCAGACTCTCGACCTCGTCGAGGAACAGGGTACCGCCGTCGGCATGCTCGATACGGCCGATGCGCCGCGCCTGGGCACCGGTGAAGGCGCCGCTCTCGTGACCGAACAGCTCGCTCTCGAAGATGGTCTCGGGAATCGCCGCGCAGTTGAGCGCGGCGAAGGCCTTGCCGGCGCGCGGGCTGAAGTCGTGCAGGCAGCGCGCCACGCGCTCCTTGCCGCTGCCGGTCTCGCCGCGAATGAGCACGTTGACCGAGGTGCCGGCCAGCTCGAGGATCTGCCGGCGCAGGCTTTCCATCGGCCGCGAAATGCCGATCAGCTGGCTTTCGATACGCCCCTTGTTCGCCACCTGCTGACGCAGCAGGCGGTTCTCGCAGACCAGGCGGCGCTTGTCCAGCGCACGGCGCACGCTGTCGAGCAGGCGCTCGGGGGTGAAGGGTTTCTCGATGAAGTCGTAGGCGCCCTGGCGCAGCGCCTGCACCGCCATGGGCACGTCGCCGTGGCCGGTCACCAGGATCACCGGCAGGTCGGCGTCCACCTGCAGCAGCTTGTCGAGCAGTTGCAGGCCATCGCTGCCGGGCATGCGCACATCGCTGACGACGATGCCGGGGAAGTCGCGGTCCACCACCGCCAGGGCTTCGGCCGCGCTGGCGCAGGTGCGCACGGTAAAACCGGACAGCTCCAGCCACTGCTGCACCGCCTCGCGAATCGCCGCTTCGTCGTCGACCACTATGACCTGAGCGCTCATGGCACCTCCTGTTGAGAACGGCGGGCAGTGTAGCCCGACGAATGCGATCCGGGGGAACGACCGGTGCGCACCGCGCACCCTACCCAGCTGCGCGGCGCTACCTGATCGTAGGGTGCGCCGTGCGCACCAAACGTAGATGCCGCCGCTAATAGGCACCCACGTTAAGGCGCGGTCGGCAAACGCAAGGTAAACACCGCGCCCAGTGCGCCGTTGTGCGCCTCCAGGCTGCCGCCGAGATCGCGCACGATGCCGTAGGACACCGCCAGACCGAGGCCCAAACCCTGACCCACGGGCTTGGTGGTGAAGAAGGGCTCGAACACCCGGCCCAGGGTTTCCTCGGCAATGCCGCCGCCGCTGTCCTCGACGCTGAGCAGGCAGGTCTCGCCCTCACGGGAGATGCCGACCTGAAGGATGCGCACCTCGCTCTCGGTCATGGCGTCGAGGGCGTTGTGCAGCAGGTTGAGGATCACCTGCTCGATGCGAATCGCATCGCCGAGCACCTCGGCGCCGGCGTCCACCTGGGTGCGCAGTTCCACCTGCTCGCTGCGCATGCGCGGCGCCAGCAGTTGCAACGCCTGCTCCAGCACGTCGGCCAGGCACAGGCGCTCGCTGAGGCCGGCCGGGGTCTTGCGGGCGAAGGTCTTGAGGTGACCGGTCAGTGCGGCCATGCGCTGCAGCAGGCCGTCGATGCGCTGCAGGCCCTCGCGCACCGCCTCGGGCCGGCCGCTATCGAGCAGCAGGCGCAGGCTGCCGAGTTGCATCTGCAAAGCGGTCAGCGGCTGGTTGATCTCGTGCGCCAGGGCCGCCGACATCTGTCCCAGCGCGGCCATCTTGGCGGCATGCACCAGGCCGTCCTGGGCTTCGCGCAGCTCGGCGGTACGCAGCTCCACCTCACGCTCCAGGCGCTCGCGGATGCCGGCCTGCAGGCGCTGGTTCTTGCGCCGCTGGATAAGGAACAGCAGAAGGAAGGCCAGGGTCATCCACACCCCGGCGGCGGCCAGGCGGTAGCTGCGCACGCTGTCGGCCAGCCCGGACGGTTCGCTGAGCAGGTGCAGGGTCCAGCCTTCCTCGGGCATGGCCAGGCGCTGCCAGAGGTAGTCGCGGCTGCCGTCGGGGCCCTCGACCCGCGCCCAGGCGGCGTCGCCATCGATGTGCCGGTGCACCTGATGGGCCAACGGCTGCAGCGCCTGCTCGGCATAGCGGCGCACCTCCACCAGCTCGGCACGGGCCTGCTCGTCGAGCGGCTGCAGGGCACGGAAGCGCCAGGCCGGCTTGTTGCTGAGGATCACCACCTGGTAGCTGTCGGCGACCAGCAGCACGCCGGGCTGACCGAGCCATTCACGCTGCAGGTCTTCCAGTTCCAGCTTGACCACCAGCACCCCGAGCAGGGTGCCGTCGTCGTCACGCACCACGTGGGACAGAAAGTAGCCGGGAATGCCGGTGGTCACGCCCACCGCGAAGTAGCGCGCGCCATCGTCGCGCAGGGCATCCTGGAAATAGGGCCGGAAGGCGTAGTTGTTGCCGACGAAGCTGCTCCAGTCGCGCCAATTGCTGGCCACCAGGGTTTCGCCCCGGGTATCGAGCAGGTACAGCACGGTGGAGCCGGCAGCGGCGTTGAGCCGTTCCAGGCGCTGGTTGAGGGCCAGACGCAGCTGGCGATCCTGCGGCGCACGCAGCAGGCTGCGGATGTCGCTGTCCAGCGCCAGCACCTCGGGCACCGAGCTGAAGCGCTCGACCAGGGTGCGGATCGACTGGGCATAGAGCAGCAGCTGGCCACGCGCCTCGACGCTGCGCTCGGCCCAGGCGCGCTGCTCGGCATACCGCCCGCCCAGCCAGAGGCTCGCCAGCAGGCCGGCGAGAATGACCAGAACGGTGAAGAGAACGCGATAACGATGCTGCAGGGGCATGGGCGGCTCGAAGACGGAGTCGAGCCGCATCTTACTCCATCACCTGTACAGGTCGGCACGCGTCCAGGGCAGGTCGTGGCTGCCGTCTTCGCGCGGCTTCACCGCCAGGATCTGGTGCAGGTTCATCCAGCCGTGCTGGAAGCCGTAGGCGCAGCCGGCCAGATACAGGCGCCAGATGCGCAGGGATTTTTCCGGCACCCACTGCGCCGCTTTCTGCAGTCGCCGCTCCAGCCCCTGGCTCCACAGCTGCAGGGTACGCGTGTAGTGCAGGCGCAGGCTCTCCACATCGACGATCTCCAGCCCGGCCTCGCTGATCGCCTTGGCCATGGTCGCCAGGTGCGGCAGCTCGCCTTGCGGGAACACGTAGCGGTCGATGAACTCGCCGGCACCACGGGCGACCGGGCGACCATCGGTGAAGCGCGAGGTGATGCCGTGATTCATCACCAGGCCGCCGGCCCTGACCGCAGCGAACAGGCGCTGACAATACAGCGGCAGGTTGGCGTGGCCGACATGCTCGAACATGCCGACGCTGACCACCTTGTCGAAGCGGCCGTCCTGCGGCAGGTCGCGGTAATCCAGCAACTCCAGGGTCACGCGATCTTCCAGACCCTCTTCGGCCACCCGCTGCAGGCCCAGTTCCAGCTGCGCCTGGCTGAGGGTGATGCCGTACACCTCGGCCTCGAATTCACGCGCGGCGAAACGCGCCAGGCCGCCCCAGCCGCAACCGACGTCAAGCAGCCTGTCACCGGGTTGCAGGCGCAACTTGCGACACAGGTGACGCAGCTTGGCCTGCTGAGCCTGATCGAGATTCTCCTGGCCGGTTTCGAAGTAGGCACAGGAATAGACCATGTCACGGTCCAGCCACAGGCGGTAGAACTCGTTGGACAGGTCGTAGTGATAGCTGATGGCCTCGGCATCGCTGCGCTTGTCGTGCGCGGCGTAAGGCTCGACAGGTGCGGATTCGTCACCGAGCAGTGCACTGCTCAGCGCATCGCCCACTTCGATGGCCTCCTCGATGGGGCCTTCCAGATCGACCCGGCCTTCGACATAGGCAGCGCCCAGCGCATCCAGACTGGGGTGGGCCAGCTGGGTGACCAGGCTGGGGTCCTTGACCACCAGCGTCACCCGCGGCTTCGGCCCCAGATCGATCTGCTTGCCGTCCCACAGTTTAAGGCGCAGCGGTAGTCGTAGATCACGAAGTGCGGTGGGCAGTTGCGCGAGCATGGTCATTCCTCCGGCCAGGTGAATGAAGCCTAGAGCAGATGACCTGAGCGGTGCGGCCAGGTTCGATCCGGACGACTAGCGGCGCCGCAGCAACGCCACGAAGAACACCCCGCCAATGGCGGCGGTGACGATGCCGATGGGCAGATCCTGCGGCGCCAGCCAGGTGCGCGCGGCGACATCGACCCAGACCAGGAACAGCGCCCCCAGCAGCGCCGCCACCGGCAGCAGGCGGCGGTGCTCGGCGCCGACCAGAAAGCGCGCCACGTGCGGCAGCATCAGGCCGACGAAGCCGATGGCGCCGGACAGCGACACCAGCACCCCGGTCAGCAGCGACGCCACCACGAATACCAGCAGGCGCACCCGGCGTGGCTCCAGGCCCAGGCTCACCGCGCTCTGCTCGCCGGCCATCAGCGCGTTCAGCGCCCGGCCCAGACCGAGCAACACCGCCAGGGCCAACGCCAGACACAGCGCCGGCAGCCAGAGCAGTTCCCAGCGCGCCAGGCCCAGGCCGCCGAGCATCCAGAACAGCACCGAGCTGGCTGCATGCGGGTTGCCCAGGTACAGCAGCAGGTTGCTCGCCGCCATCATCACGAAGGACACCGCCACCCCGGCCAGCAGCAGACGCTCACTGTGCAGACGGCCGCTGCGGCTGGCGATGGCCAGCACCAGCAGCATGCTCGCCAGCGCGCCGACGAAGGCCGCCAGCGGCAGGCTGAGCAGCCCGGCGAACTCGCCCAGGTAAAGCACCACGACCACCGCGCCGAAGGCCGCGCCGGAACTGACGCCG
>NZ_JAODYT010000005.1:0-145304 GCF_029834875.1 Pseudomonas sp. GD04158
GCTGCAGCAGTGGCCAGTCCGCCTCGGCCAGGGTCTGTTTCGCACCCTCCAGAGCCTGCTGGAAGAACTGCCGATCCTGCGGCGAGCGCCCGCAGGCCTGGGCATAGGTGCGATACACCGGAAAGTGCACGATCAGCTCGCGCAAGGCCCGACGAATCGCGCCCAGGGTCAGGTCGCGGGTGGCGATGTCATGCCGGGCGACCTGCAGCAGGCGCTGGGCGACTTCCTCCAGATCACCGGCCAGCGAGCTGTCGAGCACCAGGCGCCGCGCCTGCTGCACCTCTTCGGCGAAGGCGGTGGGGCGGCCGCTCATTTCGCCCCACAGGGCGCCAAGCACCGGCTCGCCATGGGGATCGTGCTGCAGCAGGGAAACCTGGTTCATGAACTCGTAACCGGTGGTGCCGGCCACCGGCCAGCTCGCCGGCAGCTGCTCACCGTGGCCGAGGATTTTCTCCACGAACAGCGGCAGCGTCGCACCGCCACGCAGCCGGGCGATGCGGCGGCGCAGGCGGCTGCAATAGGCACGCGGGTTGGCCAGGCCGTCGATGTGATCGATGCGCAGCCCATCGACCAGGCCGCGCTCGACCAGCTCGAAAACCTTGGCATGGGTCTGCTCGAACACATCGGCGCGTTCCACGCGCAGGGCGCCCAGCTCGTTGATGTCGAAGAAGCGCCGCCAGTTGATGTCGTCGGCGGCGGTGCGCCAGCTGGCGACACGGTAATGCTGGCGTTCGAGCAGCCGGTGCAGGCGCTGCTGGCCGGCCTCGTCGCCCTGCTGGAAGGGTGCGAGCAGCTGCTGCGCCTGCTCGGCATGGCGGCTCAGTTCGGCGCACAGGCTCTCGGCCTGGCCGCGCGCTTGCGGGCCATCGCCGAGACGCGCGAAGCGCCGGCCCAGCTCACGCAGCGCAGGGTCTTCCGCGCCGCGCAGAATCTCGTCGTAGCTCGCCGGGGTCAGCGGCAGGCGATGCTCGAAATGCTGGGCGTGGAACCGCCCGCGGCGCGCATCGAAGGCCAGCTGCAGGGTGCCCTCGCGCAGGGCTTCGCCGTAATCGCTGCGCAGGAAGGGCACCAGCAGCTGGCCGCTGAGCAGCGGGTCATGGGATTGCCACTGGATGTCGAAGAAGGCGGCATAGGGGCTGGCGCGGCCCCATTCGAGCACGTCCAGCCACCAGGGGTTGCCTTCGCCGCCGACCGCCATGTGGTTGGGCACGATATCCAGGATCAGTCCCATGCCGCGCGCATGCAGGGCATCGGCCAGCTGCACCAGCGCGGCTTCGCCGCCGAGCTCGGGGTTGACCTGGCTCGGATCGATCACGTCGTAGCCGTGCATCGAGCCGGGCCGGGCGGTGAGCACCGGCGAGGCGTACAGGTGGCTGATGCCCAGCTGCGCCATGTAGGGCACCAGGGCCGTGGCGTCGTGCAGGGTGAAGCCTTTGTGCAGTTGCAGGCGCAAGGTCGCGCGCAGATCACTCATCGCCTGCCTCCCGGCGTGCCGTATCCAGACAGGCCAGACGGCGGCGGGTCGCCGGCTGTTCCAGCAGTTCGTTGGCCGCCAGCGGGTAGCGCCGTCGCCAGTTGGGGTGCAGGTCGCCGGGGCCGGGCAGGTTGGGCTGCTGCTCCAGCGCGCAGGCGTCTTCCAGCGGCAGCAGGGCGAGCGCCGAGGGCGTGCTGCCGATGTAGTCGATGCAGGCCTGCAGGCAGGCGTCATCATCGGTGCCGCCGAGCGGGCCGCGCTGTTCCAGCGCCTGCAGCAGCGCCACCCGTTCGCCGGCCCGCTCGGCATGGTCCTGCTCCAGGCTCTGCTCAGCGGCGTGCCCGGCGCGCACCCGCCATTCGATGTCGTGGCCGGCGAACCAGCCCTTGATGGTCGGCAGATCGTGCGTGGTGGTGGTCGCCAGGGCATTGCGCGACCACTGTGCCGGCGGGATGAAGCGCCCGTCCTGCTGTTCGAACAGCAGCACGCGGGTGCCGAGTATGTTGCGCGCCGCCAGTTTCTCGCGCAGCCCGTCGGGGACGGTGCCCAGGTCCTCGCCTATGACCAGGGCGCGATGGCGGTGCGATTCCAACGCCAACAGGCGCAGCAGGTCATCCAGCGGATAGCGCAGGTAGGCGCCGTGCTGCGCCTCGCCGCCCTGCGGGATCACCCACAGGCGCTGCAGCCCCATCACGTGGTCGATGCGGATACCGCCGGCGTGCGCCAGATTGGCCTGCAGCATTTCGATGTAGGCGCGAAAGCCGTGCCGTTGCAGCCCCTGCGGCGAGAAGGCGGCGACGCCCCAGTTCTGCCCCTGGCGATTGATGATGTCCGGCGGCGCGCCGACGGTGACCGAAGGCAGCAGTTCGTCCTGGCGTGACCAGGCCTGGCTGCCCGCGCAATCGGCGCCCACGGCCAGATCGGCGATCAGGCCGATACCCATGCCCGCACCGCTGGCCGTGGCCTGGGCGCATTCCAGGCCATGGGCGATCAGCCACTGGGCGAAGGCGTGAAACCTCAGCGTATCGGCCTGTTCCGCGGCGAAGCGGGTGACGGCGCCCTGGAGCGGGCTGCGCAGTTCCTGCGGCCAGCTGCGCCAGTCGCCGCTGGCCCCTTCGCGCAGGCGCTGCGCATGAATGGCCTCGAAACAGCAATGCTGCTGCAGGGCGTCGCCGCCTGCTGCGCGGAAGGCCTCGAAATCGGCGAGCAGATCGCCCGGGGCCTGGCAAAAGTCCTGATACAGCTGCCACAGCAGGCGCTGCCGCGCCTTGGCCACGGCGGGCCAGTCGATCAGCTCCAGGTGTTCCAGACGTTGCATTTCCTCCTGCAGACCGGCCGCCTGAATGGCGCGCTGCACCCGTTCTTCGCCCAGGCGGTCGGCAGGCGCCGCATGCAGGGGGTTGAAGAACAGACGACTGGACGGCGAGTAGGGGCCGAAACGCTCGGTGTCGGCAGCGAACAGCGCGTGTACCGGGCTCAGTGCCAGGGCATCGGCGCCCTGGTTGGCGGCATGCCGCAGCAGCTCGGCCACTGCCTGGGTGTCGCCGACGCCGCCATCGCCTGGGCGGCGCAGCCCGTAAAGCTGTGCGGTAAGCCCCCAGATGCGCGGTTTGCCGCACAGCTGCGACACCGACAGGCACGCCGCCGGGGTGACCGCCAGCGCGTGACGGGTATCGCGGATCTCCAGCTGGTAATAGCCGGGCTGCGGCTGCGCCGGCAGGCGGGCGTCGGCGTCGAGGCGGCCGCTGAAGACCTGGCCCTGTTCGTCGATAAGCCGGTAGGGGCTGTCGGCCGGGTAGAGCGCCAGGGGCAGGGGCTGGCCCTGATCCTGCAGCAACAGGGCATCGGGCGAGGGTACGTGTTGCTGCTGCGTCAGCATCGCCAGGCTCGAACGTATCTGTTCGGGGCTCTGGGCCGGGTAACCCAGCGCTTCCAGCAGGGCGCGCTGCGCCTCCGGGGTAACGGTTTGCGGCCGGCCGTGGGCATCCGTCCAGTCGATGTACAGACCGGCCGCCTCGGCCAGTTCGGCCAATAGCGTATCGCTCATTGCACGGGCTCCAGGGTGACCAGGGCACTGCGCGCCGGCAGTTGCTCCTGACGTAGGTCGGCATCCTCGATGCGGTAGGTGTACAGCCGCTCGGCCTGCGCGCTCGGGGTCGGCAGATGCACCGCCCCCGTGCCCAGGTTCAGCGCGATGCTCAGTGTCGGCCCGTTGCCGAGCCGCCAGCGCGCCAGCACGGCCGCGTCGCCCAGTACCTCTGCGCCGAGGCTGCGTGCCTCCTGCAGACCCGGCTGCAGACGCGTGCGGCGCACCTGCAGCAGACCGCGGTAGAAGGCCAGCCAGTCGCGCTGCTGCGGCTCCAGCGCCGGTGCCAGATCCGGCTGCGAACGCAGGAAGCTGGCCAGCGCGTTGGGATCGGCTATGGTCTCGCGGCTATGGGCATCGCTGAAGCGGGAGAATTCGGCGAACTCGTTGCGCCGGCCCTCGCGCACCGCATTGGCCAGCTCGTCGTGATAGTCGGTGAAGAACAGGAACGGCCTCGTGCAGCCCCATTCCTCGCCCATGAACAGCAGCGGCACCATGGGGCAGAGCAGCAGCAGCACGGTGGCCGCCTTCAGCGCATCGGGCTCGGCCAGCAGCGCCAGGCGTTCGCCGAAGGCGCGGTTGCCGACCTGGTCGTGGTTCTGCAGAAACAGCACGAAGGCATGCGGCGGCAGGTCGGCGCTGGGTTCGCCACGCGGGCGGCCGTGGCGATTGGCCTGGCCCTGGTAGACGAAACCCTGCTCCAGACAGGTGGCCAGCTTGCGCGTCGGCGCCTGGGCGTAGTCGGCGTAGTAGCTCTCGTCCTCGCCGGTGAGCAGCACGTGCAGGGTGTTGTGGCCGTCGTCGTTCCACTGCGCATCGAAACCGTCGCGCAGCAGATGCGCGGCGTTGTTCTCGTTCTCCAGCACCAGGTGCACGTGGCGCTGCGCCGGTACCGCGGCGCGCACGCGCGAGGCCAGCTCGCGGAGAAAGCCGTCGTCGTCGATGGCGTGCACCGCGTCCAGGCGCAGGCCGTCGATGCGATAGTCGAGCAGCCACATCAGGGCGTTCTCGCAGAAGAAATCGCGTACCTGCGGCCGGCCGAAATCGATGGCAGCGCCCCAGGGGGTGGCACGCTCCTCGTGGAAGAACTGGCGGGCGTACAGCCCCAGGTAATTGCCGTCCGGGCCGAAGTGGTTGTAGACCACGTCGACGAAGACCATCAGGCCGAAGGCGTGGGCGCTATCGACCAGGCGTCTGAGTTCATCCGGCGTGCCGTAGCAGCTCGCCGGCGCGAAGGGCAGCACCCCGTCGTAACCCCAGTTGCGCCGGCCGGAAAAGGCGGCGAGCGGCATCAACTGCAGCGCCGTGACGCCCAGGTCGACCAGGTGCGGCAGATGTTCCTCGACCTGCTGGAAGCCCCCGAACAGGCCGACGTGCAGCTCGTAGATCACCGCCTCGTGCCAGGGCCGGCCGTGCCACTCGCAATGGCGCCATTCATAGCGCTGCGGGTCCACCACCTGGCTGAAACCGTGCACATCGTCCACCTGCCGTCGCGAGGCGGGGTCCGGCACCGTCCATTGTTCGTCGATCAGGTAGCGGTAACTGGCTTCCGCGGGGCAATCGAGCAGCAACACGAACCAGCCGTCGTCCTTGGGCGTCAGCCGGTGCTGACTGCCGTCCAGCAGTTGCAGGTCCACGCGCCGGCAACTGGGAGCCCAGAGTGCGAAACGTGTACGTCCGTCGGCCATCGGCCGGGCGCCATGGCTGTACATCAGCGCTGCTCCCTCCTGGCGCTGCTTCGTGCCAGCAGGCGCTGATACAGGCGGTCGTAGGGGCGTACCGATTGCCGCCAGTACAGCGGCGCGTGCATGGCGTGGCAGCGCATGGCGTCGAACAGCTCGCGGTGGCGATACACCTGCAGGGCCCGGTCGATGGCGGCTCGATAGCTGGCGGCATCCGGTTCATCGAAGAGAAAGCCGCTGACGCCATCCTCGATGGTGTCGGCCAGCCCGCCGGTGCGCCGGGCAATCGGCAGCGAGGCGAAGCGCTGGGCGTAGATCTGGCTCAGCCCGCAGGGCTCGAAACGCGACGGCATGAGCAGGAAGTCGCTGGCCGCGTACAGACGCCGCGCATCGGTCTCGTTGAAGCCGATGTGCACGCCGATGCGTCCCGGATAGCGCTGCGCCAGTTGCGCCATGGCCGCCTCCAGAGCCGGTTCGCCGCGACCGATGGCACCGATGCGGCCGCCCTGGGCGACGATGTGCTCGGCCACCTCCAGGGTCAGGTCGATGCCTTTCTGCTGCACCAGGCGGGAGATCACCGCGAACAGCGGCCCCTCGGCCTCCAGCCCCAGCCATTGCTCGACATAGGCGGCGTTGGCGCGCTTGCCTTCCCACTGGCGCGGGGCGAAGCCCTGCAGCAGGTGCGGGTCGGTTTCCGGATTCCAGCTTTCGTCGATGCCGTTGACGATGCCGCTGAGCTGCCCTGCGGCCACCTTGGCCTGCAGCATGCCCTCGAGCCCGCAGCCGAACGCGGGGGTGGTGATCTCCTGGGCATAGGTGCGGCTCACCGTGGTGACGTGATGGGCATACGAGATACCGGCCTTGAGAAACGACAGGCGGCCATGGAACTCCAAGCCGTCGATGCCGCAGGCCTCCTCGGGGATCGCCAGCTCGCTGCTGCAGGCCATGTCGCACAGGCCCTGGTAGGCCAGGTTGTGAATGGTCAGCAAGGCCGGTGCCGTGGCGCCACGCCAGGCCATGTAGGCCGGCGCCATGGAGGCCGGCCAGTCGTTGGCGTGCACCAGGTCCGGACGCCACTGGATGCCGGCGTCGCCGGTGGCGATTTCCGCCGCGGCCAGCCCCAGGCGAGCGAAACGGATGTGGTTGTCGGGCCAGTCCTGGCTCTGCGCATCGCCGTAGGGCGTGCCGTCGCGTTCGTAGAGCACGGGGTTGAGCAGCACGTAGACGATCAGGCCATCGGCCAGATCCATGCGTCCGATGCGGCACGGCGGCAACGCCGCCAGCCCGCGGACATGGCCGACGATGCGGATCGGCCAACCGCTTTCCACCACCTGGCGATAGCCGGGGATCAGCAGGCGGATGTCGTGTTGCGGTGCCAGCGCCCGCGGCAGTGCGGCGGACACGTCGCCGAGACCACCGCATTTGATCAGGTCGCTGAATTCGGAAGTGACGAAGAGCACCCGCTTGCGCTGCGGGTGGTGGCTGCCCATGTGCAAGGGAGGCTGAATGTCCGCCGGAAGCTTGGCGTTTGGGTTGATAGCTGCAGCGGTTCCCATGTCTATCTCCAATGTTCGAGTACACCTGAGGGCATCCCGGGCAAAACGCCACGGGCGGGTAGGAGAGCGGAGTCGCAACGTGTGGCTCGAAGCCTTGGCTATCCATCGCCCCCATACTCTTTTGCTGACGGGGCGAAAGCGGCAAAGGTTCGACCTTTTTTTGTCTGACAAGCGCAGCGGAAAAGGTTGAACTTTGCCCGCTCCGACAGCTTCCACAGAGCGGTAGCCAACGAGCCCGGAGGTTGTGGCAGATGGACAGCGTCGAGCAGATCGTCAACTTTCTGAACAAGTACAAACTGCGCCTGAGTACGGCGGAATCCTGCACGGCAGGGCTGATCGCCTCGCTGGTGGCCGATATTCCCGGCAGCGGCCAGGTGCTCGACTGCGGTTTCATCGTCTATTCACCCGAGGCCAAGCAGCAGTGCCTGGGCGTCAGCGCCGAGACCATCGAGCGCTTCGGCCTCACCAGTGAGGAGGTCGCGCAGGAAATGGCCCTTGGCGCGCTGACCCGCAGCGGCGCGGATATCGCCCTGGCCAACACCGGGCTGGCCGAGGCCGACGACGAGATGGACGGCGTGCAGTGCATCGCCTGCGCGATCCGCCTCGATCAGCACCAGGGCATCGTCAGCGAGACGGTGCAGTTCAGCGGCGATCGCAACGAGGTGCGCCGCGCCGCCGCCAGCTACGCGCTGCTGCAGCTGCCCTATTACTACGAGCGCCTGCGCGCGGTCTGAGAGCGCCGGTTACACCGGCGGCTGGCGCTGCGCATCGGCAGTGGGGGTGTTGCGCGGCGCCGCGTCTTCACTGCCGTGCAGGTTGGCGCGCAGTCGCGGCAGGTGATCGGGATAGCGGTTGCTGATGAAGGTGATCAGGTTCTCGCGGATGTAGCAGCGCAGGTCCCAGTTGCGCGAGGAGTCCGGCGAGCTGACCAGCACCCGCAGCTGGATGGCGCGGTCGCTGGTGTCCACCACCTGCAGCACGTTGACGCGCTCGTCCCACAGGTGTCGCGCCTCCTGACACAGGCGCGTCAGCTCCTGGCGCAGCGGCTCGAGCGGAGTGGCGTAATCCACCCAGAAGAACACCGAACCGGTGATCGAGCTGGTCTGCCGCGTCCAGTTCTGAAAGGGGTTCTCGATGAACCACTGCAGGGGCACCACCAGCCGGCGATCGTCCCAGATGCGCACCACCACGTAGGTGCCGGTGATCTCTTCGATGCGCCCCCATTCGTTTTCGACGATCACCACGTCGTCCAGGCGGATCGGCTGGGTCAGGGCGATCTGCAGACCGGCGATCAGGTTGCCCAGCACCGGCTTGGCGGCAAAGCCCACGGCCAGACCGGCGAGGCCGGCCGACGCCAGCAGACTGGTGCCGAACTGGCGCGCCGCGGGGAAGGTCATGAGCATGGTGGAGAAGCCGAAGATCACCACGAACACGCTGAGGATGCGCACCAGCACGCGGGTCTGCGTCTGGATGCGCCGCGCCTGCAGGTTGTCGGCCGTGTCCACCGGGTTGTACAGCACGACGATGCGCTGAACCGCCCCGACTGCGCGCAGGCCGAGCCAGGTAAATACGCCGATGGTGACCAGCGCCGCCAGGCGTCTGGCCTCGCCGATCAGCGCCATATTGTCCGGGGCGGCGTTGAGCACCAGTTGCATGGCCAGCAGCGGCAGCAACCAGCGCAGCGGGTCACGCGTGCTTTGCAGCAGCACATGGGCAAAGGGCAGGGCACCGCTGAAACGCGCCAGCAGGCGCAACAGGGTGCCGAAGAACAGGCTGGCCAGAGCCGCCGCGATCACGGCGACGAGCAGGGTTCTCAACTCTGGCCAGGGCACGAAGGCGAGCCAGTCACCGTTCAATGCGGTTTCCGTGGGCATCTGCAGTCATGCTCTCCGGGATGCGCGTGCCTGGATCAGTTCTCCGGCAGTTCGCCGTTGATCTGTTCGGCACGCTGCAGGTGCTGCTCCAGCTTGGGCAGGGTTTCCCGGGCGAAGGCGGCGATTTCCTCGTCCTTCACGTTCACGCCGCGGCGGAACAGCTCAATGGTCTGGCGGTGGGCCACCACCTGGTTGTTCATGTAGGCCTTGTCGAAGCTGCCTTCGCCGCGCAGCTTGAGCACCATGGCCTTGGCCTGATTGATCAGCTCGGCATCGTCGGACACGTCCAGGTCCTTGCGCTTGGCCAGCTCGGCCAGCTCCTGATTGGCCCGACGGTGATCGTCGATCATCATCTGCGCGAAGCCTTTGACCTTCTCGTTGCCGGACTTCTCCAGCGCCAGTTTGGCCGTCTCGATCTCGGCGACCCCCTTGGCCGACGCCTCCTCGACGAAGTCTTCGGTGCTGATCGAATCAGTCTCGTTGGCAGCCTGAATGGCCGTGACGGCGCACAGGGCGAATGCGGCTACAGCCAGCATGGCAAGCGGTTTCAATGGGTTCATGTTGCTTCCTCCGGTAATGGGCGTGCACTGGGGTAGAAGGGCCGGGAAGCGATGAAGTTCAGGAAGAATTTCCCCGTACCGGCGGCCCCAGCGGCGCAATGCCGTGGCGTGCGCCTGAAAATTCAACTCGAACCGAACCCCTGCGGGCTGCCTCATAAAAAACACCGGGATCGATTCGTGACCGCCCTTGTCAGGCCTCTGAAGCTGGCCGTCGCGCCCCGGAAATCTGCAGTGCGCGGCGACGCACCGCTCCGATCCAAGCCAGGAGTAGCCCATGAAGAAGCAATCGAAAGCCGCCGAGAACGGCAGCCAGATGGCCGGTACCGATACCCTCGACCGGGGTAATGGCAATGCCAAGCTCGATCAACTCGAAGCCTTCCGTGAGGACGCGACGGGGGAGGCGCTGACCACCAATACCGGCACGCGTATCGCCGACAACCAGAACAGCCTGCGCGCGGGTGAGCGCGGACCGACGCTGATGGAAGATTTCATCATGCGCGAGAAGATCACCCACTTCGATCACGAGCGCATTCCCGAGCGTGTGGTGCATGCCCGCGGCGCGGCGGCGCACGGCTACTTCGAGGTGACGGATGCGGCCAGCGACCTGACCTGCGCCGCCTTTCTCGGCGAGGTGGGCAAGCGCACTCCGGTATTCGTGCGCTTTTCCACCGTGCAGGGCCCCAGGGGCTCGGCCGACACCGTGCGCGACGTGCGCGGCTTCGCCGTGAAGTTCTACACCGAGGAAGGCAACTTCGACCTGGTGGGCAACAACATGCCGGTGTTCTTCATTCAGGACGCGATCAAGTTCCCCGACTTCGTCCATGCGGTCAAACCCGAGCCGCACAACGAGATACCCACCGGCGCCTCGGCCCACGACACCTTTTGGGACTTCGTCTCGCTGACCCCGGAGTCGGCGCACATGGTGCTCTGGACCATGTCCGACCGCGCCATTCCCATCGCCTACCGCTCGATGCAGGGTTTTGGCGTGCACAGCTTCCGGCTGGTCAATGCGCAGGGGCAGAGCAAGCTGGTGAAGTTTCACTGGCGCCCCAAGGCCGGCGTCTGCTCGCTGGTCTGGGACGAGGCGCAGAAGCTCGCCGGCAAGGACCCGGACTTCCACCGCCGCGGCCTCTGGGAGGACATCGAGCGGGGCCTCTACCCGGAATGGGAGCTGGGCCTGCAGGTGATGAACGAGGAGGACGCGCAGGGCTTCGGCTTCGACCTGCTCGACCCGACCAAGCTGGTGCCCGAGGAGCTGGTGCCGATCCGCGTGGTCGGGCGCATGGTGCTCAATCGCAACCCGGACAACTTCTTCGCCGAAACCGAACAGGCGGCGTTCCACGTCGGGCACGTGGTGCCCGGCATCGATTTCAGCAACGACCCGCTGCTGCAGGGCCGTCTGTTCTCCTACACCGACACCCAGCTGCTGCGTCTGGGTGGCCCCAACTTCAACGAAATCCCCATCAACCGGCCGCTGTGCCCCTTCCACAACAACCAGCGTGATGCGCCGCATCGCCAGCAGATCAATCGCGGCAGGGCGGCGTACGAGCCCAACTCCATCGACGGCAACTGGCCGCGCGAGACGCCGCCAGCGCCGACCGGCGGCGGTTACAGTTCCTATCCCGAGCCTGTGCACGGCACCAAGATACGGGTGCGCTCGCCCAGTTTCGCCGACCACTTTTCCCAGGCCACCCTGTTCTGGCGCAGCATGAGCGCGACCGAGCAACAGCACATCGTCGATGCCTACAGCTTCGAGCTGTCGAAAGTCGAGCGTCTGTACATCCGCGAGCGGCAGGTCAAGGAAATCCTCGCGCACATCGACCCGCTGCTGGCGCTGCGCGTCGCGGAGAACCTGGGTATCGACCTGGACAGCACCTCGACCCCGAGCATGGAGGGCAAAGCGGAGGTTTCCCCTGCGCTCAGCCAGATGAATCTTCTGCCTGGCGACATTCGCGGGCGCCGCGTCGCGGTGCTGCTCACGCCCGGCTGCAAGGCCGACGAGGTCGGCAGCCTGAAGAAGATGCTGGAAGGCGCCGGCGCCGTGGCCAAGCTGCTGGCGCCTTCGGCCGCCGCGCTGAAGGACTCCGACGGCCAGCCCATGCAGCCCGATGGCAGTTTTGCCTCGGAACCTTCGATCACCGTCGACGCCGTGTTCGTGCCGGGGGGCGAGTACGTGCTCAAGACGCTGCAGGACGACGGCGTTGCCAAGCACTACCTGCTGGAGGCCTACAAGCATCTCAAGCCCGTCGCGCTCAGCGGCGATGCCGCTCAGCTGGCGGCGATGCTGGGGCTGGAGGAGGACGCCGGGATGCTCTGCGGCGACAGTTTCGACCCGCTGTACATGCGCTTCGAAACCGCGCTGAAGCAGCACCGCATCTGGGATCGGGAAATGCGCGCCAAGACCATTCCCGCCTGAACCCGGCGCAGCGCCGAGTGGCAGCGTTTGCCTGCTACTCGGCATCGTCCGGCTGCTGCGTCCCCTTCGGGTCACGGGAGGGCCGCAGCGGCACCCGGCCGTCGAGCAGCGAGCCCGGATCTTCGTTACCTGGATCGTCCCACAGGCCTGCATCCGCCGGCGCCTGTCGGTCCTGCTCGGGTTTGCCTTTCTCGTGTTCGGCCATGGTTCATACCTGCTCCAGTGAGGGTTCTTCCGCGCACACCTGACAGCTACGCGCGCACTCCTGGCAATGCGCGCTGGCATGCAGGGCGCACTCCTCGGCACAGGCCAGGCAGGCGACTCGGCACAGCTGACTCGCCACCGCCGCGTAGTCGCTGTCACGCAACATCAGGGTAGCTGTCAGTCGGCACAAATCCGCGCAGTCACGGCATAACTGAATGCAGCGAAAACATTCGGCCTTTTTCTCGGTCAGACAAACGCTTGCGCAATGTTCGCAAGCGCTGGCGCAACTGTTATAAGCGGTGATGCTATCGAGATACTTATACCTCTCCATTACATGCATCCTCTCTGCACAGGTTGCGTACAGATATAAGTCATATAATTTTCAGCAATGCATTTGTTGCTGTTTCAGAAAACTTCCAGCGTGTACGAAATAATTTACTTGCTGTGCTCCGGTGAACTTGGTCCTGCACCATGTCCTCGCGGGCCGGCAATTCCCCAGCAAATTAAGCCAATAATGGGCAAGAACCAGATCAGCAATGCCCAAAGTGTCTTGGTACCGACCGTCTTGTCGCTGCGAAATACGCTGATAATTGCCCAGAGTTGCACCAGTGCGAGAATTGCAGCCAGCGCGATGGAGAAATAAAGCATCGAATCCGACATGTCCGGACCTCCGTGAAGTAGTCCTTAATATCGACACCCGCCCCGATCATTGGATCAATGATTCGAGGCGGGAGGGCAGAGCGCTTCACCGACCAGACCACCGTGGGGCTGGCCAGAAGCGAGAGGAGGGAATTCAGAAGGAGTGATTGGACCTGATGACTTCGATCATCATGTTCTGCGGTTTGTCCGTTTCGCTCCGCGGGATGGCAGTGCCACTAAGGTTCGCGCAGGTGAGGATCGAACGGCTCAACTCGAATTCCTCGCCATGGTGCAGCGGGCTCACCTTGTCTCTGCCGCAGTTGCCCTGGCTACAGCCTCGTTCGCTCATCGCTTCGCTACGCACCTCGTAGCAGCTCGAATCGATGTCCTGCAGGCTCTGAGCCGCGTAGCTCGGTGCCTGAAGGCTGTGCTGAGGAAGTACCACCAGTGCAGCCGGCTGGAGAGGCTGCCAGATCAACAGCACCACCAGGCAGGTAGAACCTGCAATGTAGGGCCATTCGCAAGACATCCGCGCTTTGGGAGTGTGGTGCTCGACCTGCTCCATCAGGTTGCCCTGACAAGGTCTAAAGGCATGACGTCTAGGCATCGATATCACTTCCTTATGAGGTTTTGAGCTTCCGTAGAGCCCACAAACGGGAGTTGCGCGTGCGAAAGATCGGCTCGCGCGAGTAAGTTGGCAAAGTACTCGAGCAACAATACTTCACCGCTTCGTTTATCGAATGCCCATCCTCATCCAGGGTCATGTCGAATTTAATCAGACGAATGACTTCTTCTGTGGAACAGTTCGCATCAACAACGCGTGTCAAATGTCTGTTCCTGTGCTTGACGGTCAGCACTACACTTCCGTCCGGTCGTGACATCGTATCGATATCATAATCCGATAGTGCTGATCTAATACCTTCCAGGTCGTGTTTCATATACACCTCCTTTTCAAAACACTCCTGAAAAATAGCGATGTCATTTTAGAATGCCAGAGATCGGGACGATTGGTAAAAAAAAAGGACAAAGTGATATCACGACGATATAACGCGTATCGCTGTATTAACTGGGAAGAGGTCTAGACCAAGACTTGCAGGCAAAACTCGCCGTTTCGGCAATATCGTTCGCTTACAGCGTGTTAAGCACGCCAAGATAAATTCGCGAGTCTCGCGACAGAAAAACAACTTGAACTTAACGGCTGCGAGGGCATCGGCCTCGGCGACGTCATCGCGCTTCGCAGCGTTGGGCGCCGAGGCCGAACGTACGCGTTTCGCTCGCGTTCACAGCGGTCGCGCGTCGGCCTGGCGGCGCCAGATGCGCGTCAGCCAGCGCCAGCTGATCCAGCCGGCACCGGCCAGGTAAACCAGGCTGCCGGGTACCCACATGAGCAGGCCGGCCAGTTGCTGGTCGGCCAGATCACGCGATTCGCCATAGAAGGGGGTATTGCCGAAGGTCAGCAGTGCGCCCAGCAGGCCCGTGTGCATCAGCGTCAGCAGAATGGCCATGAGCGCGTGGGGCACCTGCCGGGGACTGGCCCGCAGGCAGGACCACCAGAACAGCCAGGCGCTGAACAGAAAGCAGGCGTGCTCGATGGCATGCCACCAGGTGTTCTCCAGCGCCAGCATGTACAGACTGGGCGTGTGCCAGATCCAGATCATCGCGCCGTGCAGCATGGCCAGTGCCACCGGGTAGCGACCGCCACGCAGCAGCGCGTCGGACAGCGGGCGCAACCAGCCGCCCAGTACCGCTCGCCATTGCGGCAGCGGCCGCGCCAGCGCCCACAAAGGTGCAATGACGATCATGAACAGCATGTGCTGAACCATGTGCAGGCTGGTGCTGGTTTCCGCCCAATCGTCGATCGGGCCGAACACGGCGAATACGGTTATGACCATCGCCAGGTGCATCCACAAGGCCTCCCGGCCATGCGGCCGTACCTTGCGGCAGCCGATTATATAAAGCAGCCAGGCGCTACCCAGGAGCACCGCACTCAGCATCAGGGGCAGGCGCTCGTCGAGATGCAGGTGACTGTCGAATGGCCCATGGGCAGCAGCGCTGGCGGGCAATAGCAGGATCAGGGCACAGAGCATCACAGGCATGGCGGCAGGCTCAGGATTGGCAGGGCGACGAACAGGGTGCCCAGCGCACCCACCAGGTGTACGGACGCGGCCAGGCGCGCGACGAAACGGCCGGCCGGCTGTTCATCGGCGCGTCTGGCGGCGAGCTGAAAGCGCCTGGCCAGCCACAGCAGAGCCATGAACGTCAGCAGGCTGAACAGGGCGAGCAGGGCGTTGAGCCAGGTCCACTGGCCTTGCTCGGGAGCCGGCGGCGCCAGCGCGCAGCCCACTGAGAGACCACCGTAAACGGCGACGAACCACAGGCTCCAGAGCACCAGCCCGAGCGGAATGTGGATGGGGTTGTAGGGCGAGGCCAGGGGCTGCATCACAGGCCTCCAAAGGTGGGCGGAAACAGGACGAGGCAGAAGTAGCTGATCCACAGCACCGCCAGGTTGTATTGCCACAGCTGCTCGACCACCAGCGGCTCGTAGGGCGTCTTGGCGCAGACATAGCCGTAATGCACGCGCAGGGCCTGCAGACCGCTGAGCACGGCGGCCAGCACGCCATGCAGCAGGCTGTAACCGAGCATCACCAGAACCACGGCGTCATGCGCCGTGGCACGCGGCGCGAGATCGCCGCCGAGTATCGCCCACAGCAGCAGCGCCGCATGCAGCAGCCCCAGCGTGGCAACACCGGCGAAGCAGGTGAGCAGGGCGGAAGGCTCGCCCTCGCCACGGCGCAGCCTACGCAGCACCGGCCGTTGCCAGAGCACCGCGGCAGTCAGCGCCAGGGCGCTGGCCAGCAGCACGCGCTGGTCGAGCACCGGCGCGTCCGGCACCTGCCAGTTCGGCGATACCGTCCACAGGTAGAACCAGCCAAACAGCAGCGACAGGTACAGCGCACCGTTGGCCAGCAAGGTGACGCCCATGCCCCACAGCCCGGGACCATCGCAGGTGCGTGAATGCAGCGGCGGCTCGCCCGGCTGTACCCGCGCGTCCGGTGCCGCCAGGGGATGCGCGCCGTTCTCCCAGCTCCAGCGCAGCAGGGCCAGCACCGCGACGAGGCTGGCAGCGAGCGCAACCCAGTAGTGCTTGCTCAGCAGACCCAGGCAGGTGAAGGCGATGAACGCGGCGGCGATGAAGGGCAGCCAGCTGTTGCCGGGCAGATGGACAATCTCGCGCACCTTGCCGGTCAGCGGCTCGACGCCCCAGGTTTCCCTACGGCCGTGGTCGATCACCGTCAGCGCGAAATCGCCACGGTCGATGCGCTCGCCCAGATCGGGCTCCTCCCACAGCGGGTGGCGGGTGCGCACCGGCGGCAGGCTGACGAAGTTGTAGGGGCTCGGCGGCAGGTGGGTACTCCATTCCAGGGTATCGGCCTTCCACGGGTTGTTGCCCGCCGGCTGGCCGAAACGAAAATGCAGGACGATGTCCAGCAGCACGGTGGCGATACCGATGGCCATGATGAAGCTGCCCACCGAGGAGATCAGATTGGGCAGGTCCCAGCCCAGGCCGGTCTGGTAGGTGTAGATGCGCCGCGGCATGCCCATCAGCCCGGTCCAGTGCATGATCAGGAAGGTAACGTTGAAGCCGATGAACACCAGCCAGAAGCCCCATTTGCCCAGGCGCATGGAGGGCATGCGCCCGGAAAAATGCGGCAGCCAGTAATAGATGCCGGCCAGCAGCGGGAAGAACATGCCGCCCACCAGCACGTAGTGCATGTGCGCCACCACGAAATGGGTGTCGTGCACCTGCCAGTCGAAGGGCACCAGAGCCAGCATCACCCCGGTCAGGCCGCCACAGACGAAGATCACCAGAAAGCCCACCAGCCACAGCATCGGCACGTGGTACACCGGGCGCCCCAGCCACAGCGTGGCGATCCAGGCGAACACCTGAACGCCGGTGGGTATCGCCACCAGCATGCTCGCCGCGGAGAAGAACGCCTGCGCCAGTTGCGGGATGCCCACGGTGAACATGTGGTGCACCCACAGGCCGAAGCTGATGAAGCCGGTGGTGAGAATGGCCAGGACCACCCAGCGATAGCCCGCCAGCGGACGCTGGCAGAACACTGGCAGCAGGGTCGAGACGATACCGGCGGCGGGCAGGAAGATGATGTACACCTCGGGGTGGCCGAACAGCCAGAACAGATGCTGCCAGAGGATCGGGTCGCCACCGCGGGCCACCTCGAAGAACGGCAGGCCGGCGGCGCGCTCCAGTTCCAGCAGGATGCTGCCGAGGATCAGTGGCGGAAAGCCGACCACGATCATCATTGCCATCACCAGGATGTACCAGGCGTAGATCGGCATCTTGTGCAGTGCCATGCCTTCGGCGCGGGTGCGCAGGATCGATACCACCAGTTCCACCCCGGCCGAGACCGCGGAGATTTCCACGAAGGTGATGCCGATCAGCCAGAAGTCCGAGTTCGGCCCCGGTGTGTGTACCGCGCTGGACAGCGGCGTGTACATGAACCAGCCGGCCTTGGGCGCGATGCCCAGCAGCAGGCTGGCACACAGGATCAGCCCACCGAACAGGTAGCACCAGTAGCCCAGCGCCGACAGGCGCGGGAACACCAGGTCGCGCGCGCCGAGCATCTTCGGAATCAGGTAGACCGCCAGGCCTTCCATCATCGGCACGGCGAACAGGAACATCATCACCGTGCCGTGCATGGTGAAGATCTGGTTGTACATGTCCGGCTCGAGGAAGTCGTAACCCGGCAGCGCCAGTTGTGTGCGCACCAGCATCGCCAGCAGCCCGCCGAACAGGAAGAAGCCCAGCCCGGTGAGCATGAAGCGGATGCCGACCGTGGTGTGGTTGACGATGGTCAGGGACTTCCAGCCGCGCGGGTTGCCCCACACGTCGTCGAACTGGTCGTGCAGGTCGTTCGTATCGACGTTGTTGTCACTACTCTGTTTGCTCACGGTGCCAGGGTCTCCAGCCAGTCGGCGATGGCGCTGAGGTGGTCGGGGTCGAGATCGTCGTGCAGCGGCATGGCGTTGCCAGGCTTGAGCCGCTGGTGTTCGTGCAGCCAGCGCAGCAATGCGCCCGGCTCGTTGCTCAGCACGCCGGCACCCAGGCTTTTGCGTGAGCCGATGTCGCTCAGGTCGGGCGCCCGCTCGCCATCGCTGACGCCGGCGACGCGGTGGCACTGGCCACAGCGCGCCTGGAAGGCTTCGCCGGCCGGGCCGGGCAGGGGGCTGATCTGCGGCTCACTACGGGCCTGCAGCCAGGCCTGGAAGTCGTCCTCGCTGTGGGCCTGCACGTCGAGAATCATGTGGCTGTGCTGGGTGCCGCAGAATTCCGAGCACTGCCCGCGAAACACGCCGGGCTGATCGGCCTGCAGGCGGATGCGGTTGTCGCGGCCGGGGATCATGTCGATCTTGCCGCCCAGGCGCGGCACCCAGAAGGAATGGATAACGTCGGCGCTGCTCACGTCCAGGTCCACCGGACGCCCCGTCGGCAGGTGCAGCTGGTTGGCGGTGACCACGCCGCTTTCCGGGTAGCGCACCTCCCACCACCACTGGTGCCCGACCACCTCGATGCGCAGCGGCGGCTCGTCCAGCGGCAAGGGCAGCATGCGATGACCGATGGGAATGCCGAACGCCAGCAGCACGATGATGCTCAGCGTCGGCAGCAGCAGGCCGCCCCCCACCAGCCAGCGCAGCGTCAGCTGCCGTGCGCGAGCGGCGTCCACTTCGCGCGGCTGGCGGCGCATGGCGTGCAGCCACAGCGCGGTCACCACCACCAGCACCAGGGTGGCGAACGCGCACATCGCCCACCACAGCAGCGCCACCTCGCGTGCCATCGGCCCGGCGGGGTCGAGTGCCGATTGCGGGCCCTGGCAGGCAACGAGCAATGGAACTGCCAGCGTCAGCGCGGTCCATTTCAGACAGGGACGCTGCAGCAGGCGTCGCCGTTTCCTTCCCAACCCTTGCGCAAGGAGGCCTGGATGGCCGAAATCAGAGAAGTCATTGTCAGCCGCGCCGCCATCGCCGGGCATCCGTTGCACCCGATGATGATCCACTTCCCGGTGGCGGCGTTGCTCGGTCTGGTGGCCAGCGACATCGCCTACCTGCTGCTGGCCGACCCGTTCTGGGCGCGCGCCAGTCTCTGGCTCGCCGGCGTCGGCGCCTTCGGCGGCTGGGTGGCCAGTCTGGCCGGGCTGGTCGACCTGCTGACGGTGACCAGCATCCGCCTGAAGATCACCGCCTGGTGCCACGCCATCATCGCCGTGATGATGCTGTCGCTGGCCTCGCTGAACTGGCTGCTGCGCTACGCCGGACCGGAGCAGGGCATGGAGCGCTGGGGGCTGTACCTGTCGCTGCTGACCGCCGCCCTGATCGCCCTGGCCGCCTACCTGGGCGGGCGCCTGGTGTACGAGCACGGCGTCGGCGTCGATACCCGCTGAGTAGCGCCTCGTCCCCTGACCGACTGGTGCGTGCTGGTGGTTGCGAGGCAAACGGTGCATGTCGGTAGGAACTCCGCGGTCAGAAGGGCTTGGCCAGCACCAGCCAGAGCGTGGCGCTGATCAGGCTGGCGATCAGCAGGCCGATCAGCAGGCAGTCACGGCGCAGCGATGGCTCGGGGACGCGTTCGATGCGCAGGACCAGCACGCCACACAGCGCATGGCAGATGACCATGCCGGCAACGGTGGTGAGCTTGACGATCAGCCAGGGATCGAACAGGGCATCGCGCAGGAACAGTGCGGTACCCGAGCCGATGGCCAGCAGCGCGGCGGGCGTGGCGACGAGGGTGAAGACCATGCGCGTCAGGTGGGCATGGTCGCGATAGAACAGGTCGTCGCTGCTGCGGGTCCCGGCGGCGATCATTGCCGGCAGGTACATCAGCGCGCCGCACCAGCAGATCAGCGCTGTCAAATGCAGCAGTTTGAGCAGTGGCATCGATGCTCTCCGTTGCGTCCGTTCGTTGCCGAGGCGTGACCCGAGCGGGACGGGTCACGGTTTTGTGACTGCCTGACCGGGCGCGAGTTCGGCCTTTTGCCGTGGCTCGCATGCCTCGCAGGAAAAGAAGGGAACCGCCGCAAGGAGAAGGAGGGAGACGGTGCGGCGGCCCCGGGGGAACCGTATTTCGCAGGTTCGGGGTGTTCGTTGTCCGTGGTTCCCTTGAAAGGAACAGAGTTCCGCTCGAGGCAGCCGTTCAGCCTTTTTTCGCCAGAGCGGGCTCAGGTGCCCGTAGAAAGGTGAACCCTGTGGGGCAGTTCTCACTCACTGCAAGAGAGGGAGGCGCGTGACGGCGCCTCAACGACAGAGGAGAGCAACATGAGAACTCACGTCGTGCATTTCACCGCGCCGATCAACTCCTACACGTGCGGGCAGTTCATCGACAAATGCAGCCAGGCGATCCATCAGGGCGCAGACGAGCTGGTGATCAAGATCGCCACCATGGGCGGGGAGTGCAGCTACGGCTTCTCCCTCTACAACTTCCTGATCTCGCTGCCGGTGCCGGTGAAGACCCACAACCTCGGCACGGTGGAATCGATGGGCAACATCATCTTCCTCGCCGGGCAGACGCGCACCGCCTGCCAGCACAGCAAGTTCCTGTTCCATCCCTTTCACTGGACGGTCAACGGCGCGGTGGACCACACGCGCATGTCCGAATACGCCATGAGCCTGGACTACGACCTGCAGCTCTACGCCGCCATCGTCGACGAGTGCACGCAAGGCGCGCAGGCCCCGCTGGACGTGCTCGACTGCCTGACCGCCGCGCCGCGGATTCTCAACGTCGAGGAGGCGCTGGCGGCCGGCATCATCCACTCCGTGGATTGCCTGGGCATGCCGGCGGAATCCGTCAACTGGTGTGTGCATACCTGAAGCCGTGCCTGGCGACCGCTTGGAAGATTGGCTGAACGATCCCGCTCGGCTGTGCGTCGGATTTCATGTGGCCCCATCACGGGACATCCAACCAAGCATTGGCCGTCGTATCGGCCCGGAGGCGAAAAAATGGAGCTCACAGACGATCGCAAAGAGCTTGTCCGCACCCTCAACAAACTGATCGAAACCTGCAAGGACGGCGAGGCCGGCTTCAAGGTCTGCGCCGAAGACATCAAGCGCCCGGACATCAAGCAGCTGTTCACCCAGCGCGCGCGGCAATGCGGCGAAGCCGCCGCCGAGCTGCAACGTGTGGTGCTGGAGTTCGGCGGTGAGCCGGAGGACAGCACCAGCATCAGCGCTGACCTGCATCGCCGCTGGGTCGATCTCAAGTCGCTGGTGACCGGCAAGGACGAGGAGGCGATCCTCAACGAGGCGGAGCGCGGCGAGGATGTCGCCAAGGAGCGTTACAGCGAAGCCTTGAGCAAGAACCTGCCGACGGATATCCGCGCCATGGTGCAGCGCCAGTACGAGGGTGTGCTGCGCAATCACAACGAGGTCAGGGCGTTGCGTGACGCAGAGCGCGCCAAGAGCTGACCCTGCCGCTCGCGACCGGATGCGCGGTTCGCTCCGCGCATCCGGTTTTCTCCTTTCACACGGTGAACGCGAAGGGCTTTCAGCACATGCCGACACTGGACAAGACCATCACCCAACTCAACCACCTGTTGCTCGCCTGCGAGGACGGGCAGCTGGCCTATCGACGTTTCGCCGCTGACGCCGAGGCGGCGGATCTGCAGCAGCTGTTCGACACCTGGGCTGCCGAACACGCGCTGGTGATCGACCTGACACAGGCGCAGATCGCCACCTACGGTGGCCGGCCCAGCGATCATCCCAGCCTGCAAGGCGTGCTGCGCGAAGGCTGGTACAGCCTCAAGGCGCTGGTTGCCCCCGTGCATGACGATGCCCGATTGCATGCCGCGCTGGAGGTCGAGCAGCAGGTTCGACGCTGCTTCGAAGCGCTGTTCGACGAGCCGCTATCGCCCGAGTTCCGCAAACAGCTCAGCGAACCCCACGAGCGCGCCCTGGAGCGCGATACGCAGATCCGCGCGCTGCTGGAGAATCCCGTTCAGCGCGACTCCTCCAGTTCCGGCTAAGCGCCTCAGCGCCGCAGCCTGCGCTTGGCCAGCGGCTCGCGCGCCGGGCCGTGCCTGACCGCACCATCGGCCTCGAAGATCAAACCATGGCAGGGGCAGTCCCAGGTTCTGTCGGCATTGTTCCAGGTCACCGGACAACCCATGTGCGTGCATTCGGCCGACAGCGCATGCACCGCTCCAGCATCATCGCGCCAGACTGCCAGCTTGTCCTCGCCGCGCCGCAGCACGCCACCTTCGCCAGGGCCGAGATCCTCCACCGAGTCGATGTAGGTGTGGCTGTCGCTGCTCTGATTGAGGTCCTCGCCCGCCGAACGTCTCGGGTCGAACAGCGCGCCCCAGGGCCAGCGGCCACTGACGATCTGCTCGGCCAGACCGAGCCCGGCAGCCGTGCCGTTGGTAATGCCCCAGGCACTGAAGCCGGTGGCCACGAACAGGCCGGGGGACTGGTCCGGGTCGGGCTCGCCGACGTAGGCCATGCGATCGGGCGTGTCGTAATCCTCGTTGCACCAGCGCCAGACGGGCTCGGCCACCGGCAGATGCTGGCGAGCCCAGTGTTCCAACTCGTCGAAGCGCTGCGCGACATTGCCGTCCTGGCCGGTGTTGAACCGCGGCCCCAGCACGATCAGCAACGGCCCCTCGGCATCCTGACCCATGCGGATCGAGCGGGTCGGCTCTTCCACGGCGATGAACATGCCATCCACGGACTCGCCCTCGCGCGGGCGAAAGGCAATGGCCACGTGGCAGCGGGGCTGGGTCGGGCTGATGTAGTCCACCGGTGTCTGCACCGGCATGTGCGTGGCCAGGACCAGCTGATCGGCGCTGACCACGCCGCCTTCGAAACCGACCTGCCAGCGCTCGTCGTGCTCGAAGCTCATGGCGCGGGTCCGCTCGAACACGCGGCCACCTCTGGCCTGTACCGCCTGCGCCAGGCCCACCAGGTAACTGGCCGGGTTGAACTGCGCCTGCTGGGGAAATTCCAGCGCACAGCTGGTTGCAAAGGGCAGCGGCGCCTGGTGCAGCACCCGTGCCTCCAGCCCGAGGGAACGGGCGGCTTCGGCTTCCTTCACCACCGCGGCCTTCTGCGCTTCGGAGATGGCGTAGGCGTAGGCCGAACGCTGTTGGTAGTCGCAGTCGATGGCGTAGCGCTCGATCCACTCGGCAATGCGCTGCATCGCCTGGCGGTTGGCATCCGCGTAGGCCCTGGCCAGCGTTTCGCCGCAATCATCTAGCAGCTCGCGGTAGATCAGCGCGTGCTGCGTGGTGATCTTGGCGGTGGACAATCCCGTGACCTGACGACCCACTTCGCGCGCTTCCAGCACCATCACCGACTTGCCTGCCTCGCTCAGTGCCAGGGCTGCACTCAAGCCGGCGATACCGGCACCGACCACCACGACCTCGCATTCGCAATGCCCGGAGAGGGTGGGGAAATCGCCTTTCGGTGCCGAGACGGTCCAGCAACAGTCGGGCGTGGCGGATAGCGCGGGCATGATGGCTTCTCCTCGTTTCAGCCTGGGTCTTTCTGTGTAGAAGTCCCTCGCGCAAGCCCGGTTCAACCTTTTTCCAGGGGCCAAATCGCTGCCGATGCCGTTCATCCCGGGCGCTGAAAATAACCTGAACCGCGCCCTGCAGGCGCCACTCCTCTCTAGTGAGGGCCAACGCAATCGCCAGGCCCCGTCCCTTTGAACGCGAAGAAGTGGAGGTTTCCATGACCACGCAGAAAGGCAAGATGACCGTCGAACAAGCTGGCCGCAAAGGAGGTGAAAGTACGTCCGCCAGCCATGACAAGGAGTTCTATCAGGAGATCGGCAGTCAGGGAGGTCAGAACAGTGGCGGCAATTTCAGGAACGATCCTGAACGCGCCTCCGAGGCCGGCCGCAAAGGCGGACAGGCCAGCGGTGGCAACTTTTCCAACGACCGTCAGCGTGCCTCCGAAGCAGGACGCAAGGGCGGTGAGCGCAGCCACGGAGGTGGCGGCAACAACCGCTAGCGTCAGCTAGCGCGAGCGCCACGGATGGCGCCTTGTTTCAGATTCTCTTTTCCAACAGATAGCCGCGATTTCCGCCCCCCTGTGCTTGCGCCAGCGGGAGCGGTGAGAGGAGGGCGCCTGCCCCCTGCAAGGCCATCTGCAATTCGACCGACAGGAGCTAAACGACATGTCTACCCCTACCGACAATCTGCTGGACTGGCTGCGCGACGCCCATGCCATGGAGCAACAGGCCGAGAAGATGCTTACCGCCCAGGCCGAGCGCCTGGAACATTACCCGGACCTCAAGGCGCGCATCGTCCAGCACATCGACGAGACCCGTGGCCAGCGCGAGCTGCTGGAGTCCTGTCTGCAACGCCTGGGCAGCAGCCCTTCAACCTTCAAGGACCTCTCCGCCAAGGTAATGGCCTTCGGCCAGGCCGTTGCCGGCATGACGGTCAGCGACGAGGTGGTCAAGGGTGCAATGAGCGGCTACGTGTTCGAGAACATGGAAATCGCTTCGTACACCGTGCTCATCGCCGCGGCCAAACGCGCCGGCGACGCCCAGACCCAGACCGCCTGCGAACAGATCCTCAAGCAGGAGGTGGCCATGGCCGACTGGCTGCGCGATCACCTGCCGCAGATCACCGTCGCCTTCCTCGAGCGCTCCGCGGCGCCTGACCTGGACGCCAAACGCTAACGGAGCCCGGCACCGCCTCGCGCGGTGCCGGGGCCTTTGATGCCAAAGACTCTTACCTTCGCCATCCTGCACTTTTCCATCGCCTTCGGCATTGCCTATGCGCTGACCGGCGATTTTCTCACCGGCGGCCTGATCGCCGTGCTGGAGCCTGCCTGCAATACGGTGGCTTACTACTTCCACGAAAAGCTGTGGAACCGTCTGGACAAGAAGGCCGCCGCCGATGGCGGCGACGCTGCCGGCCACGGTCACAGCCATATCCTCGGCACCTTGCGGCGCATGCTGCGCC
Source organism: Pseudomonas sp. GD04158 (assembly GCF_029834875.1). Classification (NCBI taxonomy): domain Bacteria; kingdom Pseudomonadati; phylum Pseudomonadota; class Gammaproteobacteria; order Pseudomonadales; family Pseudomonadaceae; genus Pseudomonas; species Pseudomonas sp. GD04158. The sequence goes on from NZ_JAODYT010000005.1 coordinate 24,473, forward strand.
GCGGCGAAAGCTAGTGCCATAAGCAGCAGAAGAGGGCGCTGAACGAAAAGCGGGGAAGGGCCCATGGCACCTTCCCCGCTCGTTCGTGCTACTTAACTGTGCGCTTATACCTGCCGCACGACTTCCTCCTTCAGCCAGTTGCGCACCGTCTCCAGGTGCACCTGCTCCTGATTCAGCGCCTTGTAGAAGCTCTCGGCGATTTCGGGCTGGCCACAGGTGTCGGCGAGTTCGATCAGCAGCTCCCAGCCAGCGTTATCGGTGAGCTCGGCGGTCAGCAGCGCGTTGAGCGACTGCGCCAGGTTGGTCCGCGGGTCACTGATGGTCTGCAACACGCCCATGCCGGTGACACCGACGACATCCGCGCAGGGCGTCATCGCCGAGGGATCGGCGCCGAGCTTTTCCATCGCCGCCACGACCAGGGCGAAGTGCTCGGCCTCTTCGGCGCGAAAGCGCTGCAGGGTGGTCAGCTGCGCTTCGTCGACCACCTCGATCACCGAGACCTTGGCCAGCAGTGCCTCGTATAGGCGCACCCCGGTGCGTTCGAAGGCCAGGCGCTCGCCCAGCTTGTCGATCAGCATTTCCGGGCTGACGCCGGTGAGCTTGTTCAGCGCCGTCTTCATCATGCCCTTGACCGAGCCGGGGAGCGGCACCGAACCGACGGCATCGGCCCGCGCCACTTCCTCGCTGCGCACCACAGCCAGCTTGCGTTCGTCGCCGGGCACATCTGGCGGCACTTCCTGGCTGGCCTTGAGCATGGCTTCGCTGTCGATCGGAGACATTTGTACGCCGGTGTAGTTGAGTCCCATCTTGGTAGCGTTCTGCATGGCGAAATCCTCAGGATGCGTTCTTCAGGCTGAGCTCGGTACCCGGCGCCCATTGATAGCCGGCGGAAGCCGCCTCGGCAGGCACACCCTCGGAGTTCAGGTGGTTGCGGTAGTCGCGGCTGGCGTGACCTTCGTGCTTCTTGTCGACGTAATCGTGGCCCTTGGTGCGCAGGTCAATTTCCTCGGCCAGGGTCTTGCGCACGAACTCGCGCTGGCTCTTGAACTCGATCAGCTTGGGCACCGAGCCGCCGAGGATTTCCGCCGGGTCGCGGCGTTCGTACTTCTTGAACAGCTCGCAGACCAGGTGCAGGTGGCCTTGCTCGTAGTCGAGGAAGCGCTCCCAGATCGCCTTGATGCGCGGGTTTTCTTCCTGCTCCATGCAGCTGTTGTAGGCATAGACCTCCATCGCCTCGTGGATCAGCCACTTCTCCAGGAAGCTCTCGTCGGGGTCCTGCAGCGAACCGTACTGGGTCACGTGCTGTTCCTCGACCGAGGCGATCTCCGCGTAAAGCTGGCGGGCGAGGGGATCGGCGAAGGTCGGGCCGATGGTCATGTAATAGTCGTGGGTCTGGTATTCGGCGGCGGTGATCATCGCCGCGTGAATCTTGGTGATCAGGGCCGCGCTTTCGCGCTGATAGGAGTCGCGCAGATCGTCCTCGGGCGCACGGTGATGCACGGTGGTCGGTCGGCTTGGGATGATGTCGGTGTAGCCCTGCAGAATGTTGTTGGCATCCTTGCCCTCGAGCCGATCGAGCATGGCCGAATAGCGATACAGATGATCGAAATCCTCCAGCAGGCCGAAGCGATAGGTCTGCGCCTGATAGGGATCGGGTTCGTTCTGCGCCACCGCGGCGGTCACCTCGATCGCCACCTGTTCGTAAGCCACCGTGGTTTCCAGCGGCGAGTGATCGGCAGACAGCAGCCAGTTGACCATCGTGGCCTGATGCTGCTCGGTGCGCCGCACCTCGGCCAGCGCCTGACGCAGATGCCCATTGAAGCGCGCGCCGATGTTCTTCAGACGCAGGGCATCGGTCTCGATGCCGTTCATGAGGATGATGCGCACGCGGGTGAAGGCATCGTCATCCAGTTTGCTGATGGGCTTGCCAGCCATTTCGCGCCAGGTGAATTTTTGTTTGTCCAAGGGGCAGCCCTTGGTATCGAACAGGCTAGTCAGGGTTTCCATCTGTGTTCCTCCAGATTGGTCTCAAGGCAAGAAAGCCTCTGAGTCTGGAGTGGGCGCCGGATCACAAGGTTGCAGTATTACGATGAGTGGCAGGCAGCTTCGAATCGCTGCTGAGGGGAAATGGCAGAAGAGAGGTCCTTAGAAAACCTTGCGACTCCGTAATAGTGAAAACAAATTAATTTGAAACTTTTCCCCCAGTCGCTAAAAGCGACTTTGACTGAATAGCCTTTGGCGATTTTCAATTCAATTAATTATTACCAATCTGCTTCTTATCTCCAAAGATTCTGAGTTGCGCAGAATTTCCCACCATAATTCTTGAGAATTTGAAACTTTAACGCTCGCTCTGCAAATATGAAACTTTTGTAAGCTGCTAATTTGCCAGGGAATTATAGTGCACAAGCTGAGAGGCCATACAAATGGCAGCCTTTATTACATTGGAAGCAAGGGGTAGGCCGGCGGGCGCGCCTGAGTTTCTGGCATACAGCCCTAAGCAGAATACCCAGGTAAGGCTTTACTGTCGACCGAGCTTCTGGCGCTGGGCTGGGCTAGAGTTTAATCCCTTTGCCACAGAAGTGCTTGTAAATCAGGCTACTTTAAATTTGGAGAGCAAAAAAGTATCAGTTGCAATTCAGTACGAAATGCATGGCGTTTTACATTTTATCTTTTCCAGGCGTGAAGTCACCGAAAATACTGAAGCTGAGATAATCGAGTATTGCGATAGCTGCGATATCAAAGCTGAATTCTTAGGGGCTAAATGCCTGAGTGAAGAGCAGACGTACGCAGAAAATTTGCTTTGCATGTTGTCGTATATTAACAAATATAGAGAGATCTTCACTGAGAAGAATCTTGAATTTGCATTTCATTCGATTGATCGAAGCAAGGGAGCAATAAGCAACTCAGTTAATGACTTGCAGGCTAGATATGGCGAAGGCGCAGCGGCGCTGCTGTTTGAGCTTGTCAGGCGGGGCAGGGTAGGGCTATTTGATGTTCGATGCAAAAGAATCAGTGGATTAACTCAGCTAGATGTCATCCGGGTGAGACATGAATGACTCCACTCGCTTTTCTCGCCGTGAGTTCCTTGCTGCTGGGAATTCATGTGATGCGTGGAGGTGTATAGATGTTGATCTTATTGCCGAGGATATAAGAGAGGCAACAGATAACAGAATTAAAGCAATTAGAGCTTATCTAAAGAATGGAGCCACCCTGCGCGAGATAGAAGATGCGTATGGTCTTTCGCGAGCAACACTGTACAGATCCATTAATAGATGTCTTGCATTGGATACGGATGGAGTGGTTATTGGCTTCAAAGGAGCCATACCATATAGGCGCATTGGCGAGAAAAAATATAATCGTGAGAAAGATCTAGGCTATTCGAATGATGGAGTGACTCAAGGAGATGCCGGGGCATTTAGCAAACTAATAGCTGATCATCCTGAAATAAAGTCCTGGCTGGAAAAAATCGCTCGAAATTATAAGCCAAGGAGCCAAGGTGGCGTTAGCTTCGACGTTATACATAATGCATTCTTAGTGCATTGCACATCATTGTCGATCAGTAATGATCAATATCCATTCAACCGAAAGACACTCGCCCGCTCAGCCTTGAGAGAACATCTAAGGTCGAAGAGCAAAGAGTTGAAGGCGCTAGATGAAAAAGAAAGGAATGCCTCTGACATAAATTACAATGTGCCTCCTACCGATATTCTGCAGCAGGTAGAGACTGACGGCCACATGCTCGACATCCGATTGGTCATTGAAGAATTAGACAGTTTCGGACAGCCAATCAGATACGAAATCTTAAGAGTTTGGCTAATACTACTCATTGATGTCTTTTCGCGCTGTGTACTGGGATACTCCATTGCTTTAGGCCATACGTACGACCAGATTGATCTTTTAAAAGCTATATTCAACAGCTTAACACCTCATCAAAAGCAGCCCCTGATCACGCCAAATGTTCATTATTCGACCGCAGGAGGGTTCCCAAGTGAGCACGGCTACGCTTGGGAAACTTGGTCAACTCTCAAGCTTGATAATGCTTGGGCCCATAAGGCCACGAATGTTGTCCGAGTTCTTCATGATCGAGTAGGGTGTGTTGCTGAGTTTGGCCGCCCTCATACACCTAATGATCGAGCCATTATTGAGCGATTCTTTTTGTTTGTTGTGCAGCATTATTCGCATAGGATTATTGGCACGACCGGCAGTGATAGTCGAGATAAAATAATTGAACGCTTATCTCCCAAGTCGAAGAACCCGCTGAAGCTACTGCTTACACTAGAAGAGCTAAAAAGTACCATTGATATTTTGATCTCTGACTACAATGGTCGGCCCCACTCGTCGTTGCAAGGTCATTCACCACTGGGGGTGTTCTGTCTTTGTGGCGCTCAGAACTCTCTTCCACCCAACACATTGCCTGACGCTCTCAGGGATCCGACCTTATTTTCAATGGCTCGGGAATCGGTGGTCGTTCGAACCTCATCAAAATACGGTGGTGCTTACGTTAACTTTGCATATCTAAAGTATAAAAACCCTGACGTCCTTAGAAGTGACTCCGTTGGCAGGCACATGTTTGTAGAGTATTCACGTGAAGACGTTTCATTTCTTCGGCTATTAGATGAAGACGGCACCTTTGTGGGAGTTCTAAGAGCCCCCCACCCTTGGTACTTACAACCGCACAGTCTCAAAGTTCGAAGCGAGTTATGGAAGGCTACGAAGCAGGGGCAATTTCAATTTGCACGTAATGAAACACCAATTGAGGCTTTTCGGCGTTTAAAATTGGCTACTGGTGACACTTCGCGAAGAGTCGCCACCACCTTATACAAGGAAACGGGGCGTGTTAGTGAAGATCCATCTTCAGTTAAGGGCCGTGACGGTGATACGCCAGAGAGACTTAATCATCAGCGTGTCAAGTTGACCAAGGTCTTCACGCTCTGAGAGGATGGAGTATGGATATCAAAGATATACGGCCAATCCGAATTGAAGAACATCCAGTAAGTAGTAAGACTTATTTAATTCCTACTTATTCCATCGGTGAAACCTATGCGATGGTACTGAAAGCCATTAAGCGACTCGACTCAGGGTTGGTTATTTATGGGCGCGTCCGCTACGGTAAAACGCGAGCAATGCTGTACTGCAGGCAATGTTTAAGTATTGATTTTCCAAGTATTCCAGTGGCTATATTCTTCGCTGAGCGCGATCTGTCGCCCAGTAAGGGCGGCTTCTATACCTCTTTGCTGGAGGTCGTTGGGCATGCCAAATGGGAAGATCATTGCAGCATTAGCATCAAAAAATCCAGATTAAAGAATTTTATTATTGATGCAGCGTTTAATGATCCCCGTAGGGTTTTTATTTTATTCATTGATGAAGCATCAAGATTGCTGCCGATTCACTATGACTGGATCAAAGATCTATACAATGCCCTAATGGAGAAAAGTGTTACGTTGTTGCCTATCTTGGTGGGGCAGAGTCAGTTGCTAGGCCATAAAGAAACTTTGCTAAAAGCTGGTGAAGAGGGGGAGGCCATAGTTAATCGGTTCCTTCTGTATGAACACTCATTTCGGGGAATTCGTGACAAAGAGGATTTCGTAGAGTGCCTTGGCTATTATGATAGCGCCGTCTTTCCGGAAGGAAGTAATTGGCCCTATACGCGCTTCTTCTTCCCTGAAGCGTTTGCCGCCGGACTTCGACTGCAAGATTATGGAGATATGCTCTGGGATGCATTCAAAGAGTCCTACAAGGGGCTAGGGATCAAGGCTGACATGGAGATTCCGATGAAGTATTTTACGAAAACCATTGAAATCCTCCTGACTGAATACTGCGAGAGTGATAGCGCGAGTTTCTCGCTTTCTCCGGCGGTCTGTATGTCGCTCATTGAAGAGTCCTGGTTCGCGGTTGCCACCCGCAACTCTAAAATAGCAAATACGTTAGCCTAGACATGATCATTACTCTGCGTGACGAGCTGTTGCGTTCTAAACAGAGATACAGCGGGATAAGGCCGCGATATATTCCATACGAGTCAGTTTATTCAATTCTTTCCAGGTTTGGATTGTTCAACGTTGTTGCTGGCGGGGCTCTGATTGAAATCATCAAACAACATTGTAACCCTCAAATATCCGGCAATAGACATTGCAGGCATTTAGCTTATGTTGAGTCTTTGGGAGTGACTGGCCTACAAGGCTTATTTGGCCTGAGCCTGACGCAGGCCAAGTCTTTATTTCTTTCGCCAACTTTTATTGACCCTGAAAGACATGTGGCTTCTGAGCTTCGATATTGCCCCATTTGTTTGTCGCAAGGCCGGCATTACACGATATTTCAATATCAGCTCATTGAGGCATGCCCAGTACACTCTGTTGACTTGCTTAATCATTGCCCGCACTGCGCTGCACTTGTGAGTTACAAGTTTAATGCTGCCTTATTCAAGCATCCCTATGGCTGTTGGCGCTGCGGTCGCCAGCTTGGATGTGGGCGTGATCCTCAATCGTTACGGTTCATCAGCGCTCATGGTATGCAGCGCTTGCGGCAGTTCCATAGGATGCTGGGTGGCGAGAACAAGCACCTTGTGTTCGATATCGTCGGCCCAGCAGATCTTCATTGCGATAATGTATTGCAGCTGTCGCATTCCGTTCAGCAGTTTACGCGAGTGGAGGCAGACCTATTTTCTAATCTGCAAGTAATGGCCTGTGATCATTCATTCCAATCTGCGCTGCGCCAGTACCCTACATTCTCGCGCTTCTCTAGGGCAAATCAAGAGGAAGTAGGGGTGGAGAGTGAAATCCTAATCAATGAGTTGGTTAGTATTTCGAAGTCGATTTTCAGAAATATCAAGAAAAACCATTTGGCTGAAATTCGTTTAACTGACAAATCTTTAGAGCTATTGTGGCGTGACGTTCAGGGGGTTTTACTGCCTGCTAACTATTATACTGTGCTCGCTTACATTGATTGGTTATGCTATTGGCGCCAGGCTAAAGTGCCATGTGAATTACTGCGTTCGGCGCATAGCAGCAGGGTGAAAATGGCTGCATGGATAGCGGAGAAGAAAAGGCATAGCCTGTTCCGGCAGACAAGTCCTGAAGCCGAGCGCTGGTTGCTTCGACAAATGCTGGGCTGTGAAGTTGTCACTCTACTCAAACGGCAGATGGAGCAGAGACAGTTGTTGACCCAAGGCGTAGATGCGCCGGACTGCACCGATGTTCCATATCGACGAATTTTGCACCCCGTATGTTGGGCTGTAGTTTTCAGTGAACAGAGTGGTCGTCCACCGAGCATGACATTTATATCGGCTCATTCATGGAATACGGATCGTAATGAAAGTCACTCAGGATTACCATCTGCCGAGGCAAGGTCTCTTCATGGCCAGAGTTTGCAAAAGGTTTTCCGTCTAATCAACGCTTGAACTTTTATTCTTGATGACCGTATCCCAATCAACTTGCTCGTCATTCACCGGTGGTCCTTCGTCCGCTGAGCTTCGCTGTAGTGATATTTTTCGGACGGCTGCATCCCAGTCATCATCTTCATCCTCCTCTTCAGTCGAATTCTGACCAGCAAACAGGTCCTTGGTGAACCTTTTTAACGCCTTGGTAAATGCCGCTTCCTCTTGGGGCAAGAGGTCGGGTGTTGATGGCCCTTCGGGGACGTAGTAATGCTCAAATCCATATAAACCGCCCGCATATCGATAATGGCGCTCCAGGATTATCTCAACCTCATTTTCGGTTAGGGCACGCCAGTGCGCCCCATCCCTGCGATTCATAAGCCAGTGGGATTGTAAATCCATCAAGTCAGCATTTTCGCAAAGGAGGGTAAAGGTGCTTACAGCTGTCATATGATCCAGCTTCACTTTGCCGTTGGCGCGGTGATACATCCACTCTAGAGGTCTGCGATTTATTTGAATGCTATCAAAGCTCAACTGGACAAGCTCGGATGGGCTAAAGTCATATCCCCAGGTCAGTAAGATTAAGGCAAGGTCGCGCTCGGCTTGAGGGCTTTGCGCCAAATGGCGCCGGAAGACGTTTAGAACTCTTGCAGACTCTTGTGCCGATTTATAAGTGAACACTTTGTTGCGCGTCACCCATCGGAACTGTCGGTAAAAAGGGAGCAACTCGTGCAGTAGTTTGTGAGCATCTATTGCTTTGTATCGATGGTGTTGCCACCGGATGACGGATAAAACCATCGAGGCTACTTGCTGACAACTAAGCTCATCAGCATTTAGTAACCCTGACCCAAGCAATTTATTCTCCAGGTTCGCTGATAGTAAACGCCCTGGCATCGCCGGGCATGGATAAAGCGCGACGTGGCTGAGAAAGAAGTCTTTGTAGATAAAGGCTAAAGGGATTGGCCTATCGATCGTGATTTCGTAGGTTGCTTGCAACCAAAGATCAAAGTGCTTCAGGTCGCGTCGGATTTTCACCGACTTTCGGTAAGGAAAGTCCAAAGCGAAATGTTCCGCATCACTTGCCCTTGGTATATCTTCGGCTGGCTGGCTCATTATTGGATCGCTCGCTGTTGTGAAAGCGGCATGACCTCGCAGCGCACGCATGCTCGTATCTGAGTTTAGCTCTGACTGCGTCGATTGTAGGTGCGATCCTCGGCTGCACCTGGCCCACGGCCCAGACCGGTATGCGCGTCCATTATTGCTGTCTTACGGTCACAGAACACCCTCAGCCTCAGCGGCACCACACGCATGCCCCATGGCTGCCAACTCGGCTTTGATTCGGCGATGGCCATAGATCCCATTCAACTCATGGTGGATGGTGCGGTTCCCCTTGCTCAGACGCCGATTCGCCATCTCTCTCGCCAAAGGTGGACGCTGCCAGGCATAAAGAACTACCTCACCGCCGGCGTGCTGAAATTCCCTTGCCTGGCCCGCGAGCATCTCTCGCAATTTGTCTTTCGTTGGCATTCATGTCCTGTTACGGGCCAATAGTTGTCACTTAGCCGAGGACTGATTAGGGCAGTCGCCTGTACTAACTCTTTTAAACGCCGGCTCTTGGACTGGCGGTGGCAAATGTCCAAGCGCCTTCAATTGGGCAGTAGCTTTGGCTAGCTGTTGCTCCAGGGTCTGTACTTGCTCTGTTTGCACCGTGCGGGCCTCATCGAGTTGAGCCACCTCTCCCTGCAGGGCCTGACATCGCTGCTCCAGCGTTTCATTCGTACGCCCCATACTGGTTAGAGCGCTCTGAGTGCTCACCAAAGCCTGATCCCTCTGCGAGAGGAGCTGCTCCAGTGCATGCTGATCCTTCTGATGCTGCCGCGCCTCGGTGACCAGTCGTGCATTGTCACGGTTCAGCTGAGTCAACTCGTCCTGCTTGATCATCAGCGTTTGTTGCAGCTGGCGTACCTCGGCCTGAAGCTGGCTGATCTGAGCGTCGTGGCGGCGCTGCTCCTGTTCTCGCTGTTCCTTGCTGGCTTGGCGGTAATGCTCCATGCCGTCACGAGCGTGCTGATGCATGTCCTCAAGCGACTGAATGCGCTCATCGCGCTCTTTGACGCGCACCTCCAGATCCCGAAGGGATTGAACCATTCGAGCGTTGTCGATTTCGATAACTTGCCGCTGTTGCTGTTCTCGAAGAGCCAGCTCCTGAGCTGCTTGTAGCTGCTGCGCCAGGCTCGAACTCTGTGATTCGAGGTCTCGCATTCGGGCCTCGAATACGGCCGACTGCTGCTGTACCGCCGAGCGTTCGCGCCTCAGCGTTTCGTGGGCTTCGACCACGGACTGCTGCGCCTCTTGTTTCAGTTGGTCCAGCAACTGTCCCATCAAATTTGTCAGCGGTCCACTCAGCGAATCCCCCGACAAGGTCGGCTCGCTCTCGGCCTCGAGCTCCTTCAGATAGCGGTGGATCGTGCTCTTGGAGCCGGTGTTACCCAGTTCGATGCGAACCGCATCGATGCTGGGGTAAATGCCGCGAGCTAGGAGGTCATTCCTGGCTTTCTGCACGACAGCTTTGTTGACGCCACCGCGGGCCATAAGTGGGCCTCCTGACAATTTCGTTCTGTGGTATGTACTATGTAGATACATGGCACTTTATCAAGAATTTTATTTTTGTTCTGCTTCTATTCTAGAATTGGGTAATCACGAATTATCCAAGGTGAAGCGCCATTTTCGTCGTTTGGCAGTCGCTCACCGGTACACCAAGGGGATGCGCTCAGATGAGCCAGGAGATTGAGCGGTACCTGCAGGCCGGCACCCGCGCCAACACGCGGCGCAGCTACCAGCAGGCGCTTGAGCACTTCGAGGTGACTTGGGGCGGCTTCTTGCCGGCGACCAGCGATGCCATCGTGCGCTACCTGGTCGACCACGCCGCCACGCTGTCCAGCAACACGCTCAAGCTGCGCCTGGCAGCCCTGGCGCAGTGGCATGTCAGCCAGGGTTTTCCGGATCCAACCAAGACCCCACTGGTCCGTCAGGTTCTCAAAGGCATCCGTACGCTGCATCCGCGTCAGGAGAAGCAGGCCGAACCCTTGCAGCTGCGCCAGCTCGAGCAGTGCGTGCTGTGGTTGGAGCAGGCCGAGGGTAGAGCACGAGCGGAGGACGACTGGCCGCGGTTGCTGCGCTGTTGGCGTGACCGCGCGTTGATCCTGATCGGCTTCTGGCGGGCGTTCCGCAGTGATGAGTTGTGCCGCCTGCAAGTCGAGCACATCCAGGTGCGGGCCGGGGAGGGGATGCAACTGTTTCTGCCGTGGAGCAAAGGCGACCGCGACAACCAAGGCCAGACCTTCAGCGCGCCGGCGTTGGCCAGGCTGTGCCCAGTACAAGCCTACGTCGACTGGATCAGCGTGGCGGGCATCGCGCGTGGGCCGGTATTCCGTGGAATTGATCGCTGGGGGCATTTAGGTGAGCAGGGTTTGCACCCAAATAGCGTTGTCCCACTCATGCGCGCCGTACTGCAGGCGGCAGGGCTGCCTGCGGAGCTGTACAGTAGTCACTCGCTGCGCCGCGGGTTTGCCACCTGGGCCACCCGCAGCGGCTGGGATCTCAAAGCGCTGATGCAGTACGTAGGCTGGAGCGATGGCCAATCCGCATTGCGCTATGTGGAGAGCACAGGAGTGTTCCCTGGGCAGCTGAGTGTGAGTATTCGCATTGGTTCCGACACTAATTCGCATGCCTAACCAACACTGATTCGCACGCAAAACCGACACAACGCGGTTTTTCAAAATCGACAGCCTTTCGCACACGTCGACACCTATTCGCATCCTCCGACAGCCATTCGCACGCCACCGACACCGATTCGCATCCCTCCGACAGTCATTCGCACCACACCGACAGTTCGCTTTGCCGGTACCTGGAGATAAGCAGTCACTGACGCTGCAGAGCCCATATCGCAGTTCCAAACAGAGCAACCGCAGAGTAATGTAGAGATCGAACATATTTGGTGAGATAACTACATTGCTTAATTGGCTATGTCTCGTGATGGCACTGCCTACGGCAAATGCCGCCGAGCGAATGCGCGCTTGGCGCACGTTGAAAAGCGCTGGGGCTGCGGTGCTACGCGATGGGGTTTATCTCCTGCCAGATGGCTCGGCTAGTCGTGAGGTACTGGAGTCCGTCGAGCGTGACGTGCTGGATAGCGGTGGCTCGGCGTCGCTCCTGCCGGTCACTGATCCCCAGGGTGAGCGCTTCATACCTCTCTTTGATCGTGGCGACGACTACGCCAGGTTGCGCTCGGAGGTTGAGCCCCAACTGGCCCAGCTGACTCCTGAGAATGCACTGGCGACTGCTCGCCAGGCCCGCAAGTTGCGCAAGTCGTTCGCTCAGATCCAGTCGATCGACTTCTTTCCGGGCGAACCTTTGCAACAGACAGACGCGCTGCTGCGTGATCTCGAAGTGGCCATCAACCGGGCGCTTTCCAAGGATGAGCCCACCAGCCATGAGCAAGCCATCGAGCAGCTCGATCCGCGGGACTACGAAGGGCGAACCTGGGCGACTCGCCAGCGCCCCTGGGTAGACCGCCTGGCCAGCGCCTGGCTGATCCGCCGCTTCATCGATCCAGGTGCCAGCATCCTCTGGCTTCCCTCTCCTGATGCATGTCCTGCGGAAGCACTTGGGTTCGATTTTGATGGTGCCCGGTTCAGCCATGTCGGCAACAAGGTCACCTTCGAGACCCTTATGGCTAGCTTCGGGCTGGAGGCTCCAGGGCTGCAGCGCTTAGGGGCACTGGTTCATTACCTGGATGTGGGGGGCGCGCAACCCACAGAAGCGACAGGTGTAGAGCGCGTACTGGCTGGACTGCGAGCCAGCATCGAGAACGACGATCAGTTATTGGCTGCGGCCTGCGCCATCTTCGATGGGTTGCTGGCTGCATTCAGCAAGGAAGGACAGAGTGATGAGTGAGACAGCTATGCAAGCGACTGAGCAAGACCAGGGCAGGGTAGAGAAAGTTGGCCTATTCGAGGCATTTCTGTTCTGGCTGAAACTCGGTTTCATCAGCTTCGGTGGCCCGGCTGGGCAGATCTCGATCATGCACCAGGAACTGGTGGAGAGGCGGCGCTGGATCTCGGAGCGCCGCTTTCTGCATGCATTGAACTACTGCATGCTCCTGCCAGGCCCGGAGGCTCAGCAGTTGGCTACCTATATTGGCTGGCTCATGCATCGCACCTGGGGTGGGGTGATCGCCGGCGCACTGTTCGTGCTGCCCTCACTGTTCATCCTGATTGCCCTGTCCTGGGTCTACATCGCTTTCGGCGAAGTGCCTGTGGTGGCGGGATTGTTCTACGGCATCAAGCCCGCCGTCACCGCCATCGTTGTGCAGGCTGCCCACCGTATCGGTTCACGCGCGCTGAAGAACAACTGGCTTTGGGCTATCGCTGCAGCCTCCTTTGTGGCGATCTTTGCGCTCAATATCCCTTTCCCCTTGATCGTTCTGGGGGCCGCTCTTATCGGCTATCTGGGCGGGCGGTATGCACCTGACAAGTTCAGCGTCGGTGGTGGGCATGGGGCATCCAAACAGTCCTATGGGCCGGCGTTGATCGACGACGACACGCCACCGCCGGCGCATGCGCGCTTCCGCTGGTCGCACCTAGCTCTGCTGGTTGGAGTAGGCGCCGTGCTGTGGGCCTTGCCTATGGGGCTGCTGACCGTCCTGTATGGTTGGGAGGGCACCCTGACCCAGATGGGGTGGTTCTTTACCAAGGCCGCTCTACTCACCTTCGGCGGCGCTTATGCAGTACTGCCGTATGTCTATCAGGGCGCGGTAGGCCATTACGGCTGGCTGACACCCACCCAGATGATCGATGGCCTGGCATTGGGCGAGACCACCCCGGGGCCGCTGATCATGGTGGTGGCGTTCGTGGGGTTCGTTGGCGCCTATGTGCACCAGGTCTTCGGGCCAGAGCAGGCATTCCTTGCCGGTGCCGTGGCGGCCAGCCTCGTAACCTGGTTTACCTTCCTGCCCTCGTTCCTGTTCATCCTCGCCGGCGGGCCGCTGGTGGAGTCCACGCACAACGAGCTGAAGTTCACCGCTCCGTTGACCGGCATTACTGCCGCGGTGGTAGGCGTCATCCTCAACCTCGCGCTGTTCTTCGGTTATCACGTGCTGTGGCCTGAGGGCTTTGCAGGCAGCTTCGACTGGCCCTCGGCGTTGATCGCTGTCGGTGCCGCGGTGGCGCTGTTCCGCTTCAAGCGTGGAGTCATCCAAGTGTTGGTGGGATGTGCTCTTGTGGGATTGGCTATCCACCTGCTGCGTTAGGGAGGGGTTATGGAGCGCATATCGATTCGCGAGCTCGCTGAGTGGCAGGCTGCAGGTCGCAGCTTTGAGCTGCTCGATGTGCGCCGAGCCATCGTGCGCAACGCCGACGGGGCACAGATCGCCAACGCGAAATGGCAGGACCCCGAACTGCTTTTTTCCTGGAAGGATCAGGTGCCACGGGATCGCCCCGTGATTCTTTACTGCGCGCATGGGCATGAAATCAGCCAAGGGTGTGCCGCTACTCTCTGGGCGATGGGACTGGATGCGCGGTATCTCGTCGACGGCTTTGCAGGGTGGCGTGAAGCCAAGCAGCCGGTGTGCGATTTGGTCTAGCCATCTGGTTCTGGCCGCCTCGCGAGAGGCGACCAGCGCTGCCTTAATCAATGGCAGTGGTACGCCCCTGTGGAGTGGTTGGTATGGCAGCCCTTCGAGTCGGTACCGCCGCTATGGGCAATGGCAGCGGCGGAGGACAGGGCAATCACGGTGGCGATCAGGGCGGCAGAAAGCTTCTTCATGTTCAAACTCCGTTTCGATTGGCTCTTATATGTGATCTAGGTCACGCTCCGGATTATGGCAAAAGGCCTGCATTGAGCAAGGGAATTTTGATCGATCGGTCAGAGAGCCACACGAAGCAACGCCAGCACCGCTAGATGGCCGGGGTAGAAGTAGTAACCCCAGCGCCCCACTGGCCATATGTGTTGGGTGATTTTCTGCCGCAATAGCCACAGGCCAACCAGCGGAGCCGCAAAGGTCGTGGCCATGGCCCACCAGGTGCCAAAGGGACCAGCTCCGATCCAGCCGTCACGGCTATTGGCCAACACGCTGAAGACTGCAGGTATGAGCCAGCTAATCCAGGGGCGCTGCACTGCCAGCACCATGGTCGCCGGCAGCAGGACGCCAAACGCGCCGTACATCAGCCGATCATGCAGCACTATCGAAACGGTCAGCGTGAATAGCCCCAGCACCAAGCCTGTACGATCGCTGTGATGGACGCTCCAAGCAACTATGAGCCCCAACATCAGTGTCGGCATCACATTCAGCGTATTGCTCATCTCGGACAGCGCCCGATACGGCATCTCGGATATGAGGCTGAAGGCCAGAATCCAACTCAAGTAGCGAAAGTTATTTTCGCTGTACAGATCTCCTGGGTGGGAACGCGACACATTGGCGGCGATGCCAAGGCAGAACAGCGGAAAGGCGAAGCGTCCAACCACGAAAAGCCATGCTGTTGCTTCGGGCCAGAGATAGCGCAGGTGGTCTATGACCATTGTCAGCATGGCGAGCCATTTGACGAGATCCAGGCTGGTCGAGCGCATTACCCCATGATCCCGAGGGTCACCACGGTGAGCACCAGGTATCGAGCCGCCTTGGCCAGCAGCACGATCAGAAAGAAGCTCCAGAAGGGTTCGCGCATGACACCGGCAATCAGGGTCAGCGGGTCGCCAATGATCGTTACCCAGCTCAGCAGCAGTGACCAACGGCCGTAGCGGTGGTAGGCCCGCTGCGCGCGGGCCAGCTTGTCGTCACTGACCGGGAACCAGCGTCTGTGCCGATAGCGCTCAATGTAGAGACCGAGCAGCCAGTTGAGCGCGGAACCCAGAACGTTTCCTGCCGTAGCCACCACCAACAGCATGACCACCGAGTAGTTGCCACTTATCAGCAGGCCGGTGAGCACTGCCTCGGACTGTGCAGGGATCAAAGTCGCGGCACTGAAGGCCGCGAGGAGTAGGCCCAGGTAGCCTGATAGCTCCCGCATTTAGGCGGTCAGACCGATCCAGCCATGAACACCGACGTAGATACCGACCCCAATAATGAGCATGCTCGAGAGGTAGGGCGCGCGACGCGCGACCGCTCCCAGCCATGGCCACCGGTTGGAGGCCTGGCGAGCGCCCACCGCAGCAGCTACGCCGACGGATACCAGCGTCAACGCCAGGCCGACACTAAAGCACAGCACCAGAACAGCCCCGAGTGCGACTTCCTTCACCTGCAGGCATAGCAACAGCACCGTAATCGCGGCAGGACAGGGGATCAGTCCTCCGGTAAGGCCGAACAGGATGATCTGGCCTGTAGTGACGTTGCGGTTATTGAAGCGGTTGCGGATGTCGTTGGCGTGGGCTCGCTCATGGGCATCCTGGTATCCCTCCAGCGACAGCTCCAGGCCCTGCAGATCGGAATGGTCGTGGCCGTGGTCGTGCTCATGGAAATCGAGGTCATAGTCGTGCGAATGGCCCGCGTGGCCAAGGCTCAGACGCGCGGTGAACTGATGAGGCTCTGGAATTTCCGCGACCGATTCCAGGTATTCGCCGCGATGCACAAAGCGGAACAGCTGAGCTGTCCCATCAGGACGCGTCGTCGACAGATTCACGTCTTCTGCTGGCCAAGAGTGACCAGTCAGAGTGCGCAGACGCCAGCGCGGGGGAACCCCTTCCTCGAAGATCGAGAGTTCGATTCGCCCGTGTCCGGTATCGATTCGGCGAAGCTCGTCATGGTGGTGATCATGCGCATGATCACCTTCTTCGAAACGCCACATCTGTTCGCCACGCCAGGTTCGCCACAGCATCCAGAGCGCGATGGTGATGATGATCGCGGCGGACGCGAGCTGGAAATAGGGTTCAGTCGTTTCAGCATTCAGGTTCTGGCCCAGATACATGCCGCCCATGGCCACCAGCCAGACCACCGCGGTGTGCGAAATGGTTGCCGCCAGCCCCAGCAATACCGCCTGCTTCACGGTGCCGCGGATGGCTACGATGAAGGCCGCCATCATGGTCTTCGAGTGGCCTGGCTCCAGGCCATGCAATGCCCCTAGGAGGATGGCGCTGGGGAAGTACAGCCAGGCGTGAGACGCACCCTGCTGCAGCAATTCGGCAAAGCTCGACATGGTGATACCTACAGGTACTTCGTGATCTGCTTGAAGTCTTCAAGGGAGGTGCGCTCGCCAATAGCGAGGGCGTCCATCGTGTGCTCCAGGCAGTGATCGATGTGATCTTGAATCAGAGTGCGCTTGGCCTGGCATACGGCCTTCTCCACGGCATGCAGCTGCTGCGCGATATCCACGCACTCACGGCCATCCTCGATCATGGTGATGATGCTGCGCAGATGGCCCTCGGCGCGTTTCAGGCGCTTCATGACATCGCTGTGGCTTTGGTGTCGGTGGCCATGGCTGTGTTCGTGATCGCTCATGCCTTGAGTCCTATGCCTCGATGATTTACGCTCGCATCCTATCCCCCCCGGGGGGATACGGTCAAACGACCCTGTTGGTCCTTTGCAAGCTGCAAGACATAGGAAAATGGCTCGCCGTAGTGCCTCGAAGAAACCCGTTATCGCATTGATACTGGCCTTGCTATTGGCCTGGGTAGGGCATTCGCTGGCCGCCATCAAAGCACCGCTGATACCGGGGGATTACTCTGGCGCTGTGTCCCATGGTCATTCCCATGACGTGGACGCGCCGGCATTCCCGAGCCACAAACATGCAGCTGACCATAGCCATGAGATCCCCTATCTCGGGTCGGCGTTGACACTACTGTCACGCCCCGAGCGGGAAACCCCTCCCAGCTCGTTGCGGGCAATTGTCCCTGAAGTGCCGATCTACCTGATCGAACGGCCACCACGCTCTAGGTTCGTGCTCTGAAACCGGCCGCCTCGCGGCCCCAGACCACTACAGCCTAGGAAATCGTTATGAATTCGCTTCCCCTAAGCAGGGCAACGGCGCTGATCGCACGCCTGCGTCGATCACTCTTTCTGCCCTTGCTTACCCTCGCTCTACTGATGGCAGTCATGCCTGAGGCGCTGGCCCACGGAGTTCCCGAAGGAGACAAGGGCTTCATCCAGGAAAGTACCGGCGTGATGTTGGTGCCCTTCATCTACATGGGTGCCAAACACATGATCACCGGCTACGACCATCTGCTGTTCCTGTTCGGCGTGATCTTCTTTCTCTACCGTCTGAAGGACGTAGGGCTGTACGTCACGCTGTTCGCAGTTGGCCATTCGATCACTCTGCTCTTTGGAGTGCTTAGCAACATCAGCATCAGCTCGTATGTGATCGACGCGATCATCGGCTTTTCGGTCGTGTACAAGGCCCTGGATAACCTCGGCGCCTTCCAGCGCTGGTTTGGGTACCAGCCCGATAGCCGCGCAGCAACGCTGATCTTCGGCCTGCTTCATGGTTTCGGTCTGGCCACCAAGATCCAGGAGTTCGAGATTTCTCCTGATGGCCTGATCGCCAACCTGATTGCCTTCAACGTAGGTGTCGAGATCGGCCAGCTACTGGCCCTTGGCGGCATTCTCATTCTGATGGGCTACTGGCGACGTACTGCCAGCTTCTGGCGCCATGCCTACACCGCCAACGTTGCCATGATGAGCGCCGGCTTCTTGCTCATGGGCTACCAGATCACCGGCCTGATCGTCTCTCAGTAAGGAATTCTTTTTATGTTCAATACCAAGCTTCCGACCCTCAACGAACTCCCCTCGACAGCACAGCTACTGCGCTCCACGATCATCGCGGCAATCATTGCCTGCGTGCTTCTGGTTACCGTGGTGATGCCTTCGGAGTATGCGATCGATCCCACTGGCGTGGGCCGAGCACTGGGTCTCACACAGATGGGTGAGGTGAAGATCCAGCTGGCTGAAGAGGCCCGCGCCGATGAGGCCGCAGCTCAGACGCCAACTCCGCTGCCAGCTGAAAATATCGCCGCAGCACCTGCAGCCCCTGCCACTACCCCGGCCACTCCTGCCGAGGTCATTCCCGCTCCGGAGCAACCGGCTGCGCCTGAGCAGGCTGCCCTGCAGCATGAAATGAGCATCACCTTGAGCCCGAACCAGGGCGCCGAAGTGAAGCTGGAAATGAAGCAAGGTGCCAAGGTGAACTACAGCTGGACTGCCAATGGCGGCGTCGTTAACTACGATACCCACGGCGATCCTTACAACGCGCCGCGCGACTTCTATCACGGCTACGGGAAGGGACGCTCAACGCCAGAAGATACAGGTGTTCTGGAGGCCGCATTCGATGGCAAGCACGGTTGGTTCTGGCGTAATCGCACTAGCAAACCGGTGACCGTCACCCTGCGAACTCAGGGCGACTACATCAGCATCAAGCGGGTCATCTGACCCCTTACCAGGCAGCCCCGATGGGGCTGCCACTAGGCCCTGCGCCGGCGGATGTCGTGAAACAGAGGGGGTGGACGGCCTCAATCTCCCGCAGGAGTGCGTTACAGGACGCTGCTGGCCGGCCATATGTGAGTTTGCAGGCGCGTTGCGGCAGCATTGGTCATGCAAACGCTGCATCCTGATGTCTTTGAAGGCTTGCGTGGTAGGACCCTCTGGCAGAAAACAACCATTCACCTCGCTTCTTCTAGCCCGGATAGCTACGATTGTATTGGTTGGGGCCATGCGCCAGTGCAAGGAATTTATCGGCTTCGCGATGAAGCATCCTGGGTTGCTTAGGCTGCTCTAGGATGGGGTTTATAGGTTTTTATAGTCAATTATAGAGCGATTATAGAATTCGTTCTGGACGTCTGATTTGCGCTGTCCGCTTACGGCGGTAGGGTAGCAGTCAACAGAGGCCAAGCGTGCAAGACCTAGGACCGGACGATACGAAAGCCTGTTGGTTATGCGTGCAACTGAATGCTGGCGGCTGTGCAAATGACTGGCAGCTTTCATGTGAATACTCGACCAGTACCAATGTCGGGGTAGGTGCCAACATCACAACCAGAGATTGGCATGATGAAAAGTCTTATCGAGCGACTTGGGCTGCCCCACAGCCATAAGAGCCTGCACCAGGCGACCATAACAGGACTCCCGGTTGAGCTAACCTCGCGCTTGGCGGAGGAGTCGGGTATTGATGCCTGCGTCGTGGCAGGCTGGATCGGCATCGCTCCAGAGGCTTCCCTCATGACTTCAGCAGAAGGCGATGCGTTTTGTCGACTGGCGAATCTTGTCGACGTGCTGATGAGTGTCTTGGAATCAGATCAAGCCGCAGCGACTCGCTGGCTCACGTCGCCAAATATTGCGCTAGGAAATGTGCAACCCGTTTCCCTGCTGAGCACCGAAGTCGGCGGTCGAGCTGTACGCCAGGTGATGCTTGCCATTGAGTACGGACTGCCGGTCTGACTGAGCCGCTGCTCTTGCTTCCGGAAAAGATATCTTGGGGCTTTGGCTCTGCGTCTGGCTGCGTCAGTATGGGCAATCACGAACCCAGGCGTATGCTGCCAGAGGAGTCGTGGTTCCAATGGAGACAGAAATGACAATGCCGAACGAGCGCTCTCGCGCGGTGATAATGACTCGAGACTTTCTCGTTGAACTGTCCCGAGATAGCAGCCTGCCTGAAAAGGTGCGGCGAGATGCCAAGTTCCTTTTGCGGCACTTCCCTACACAGGACGATGTGTTTCTGGCAGGGCGAATAGAAGAGCAGTCGGAGACCTTGCCACTGGGGGCTTTGGGACCAGTCTTCAGCTCCTCAATTACAGGCTAGGCATATCGCTCGGCGGGGCAGAAATGATAAAGGCGGCCTTAGAGGCCGCCTCGAACCAAGTTTCATCACCGGTACAGCGCCCGGGAGAGGAAGCTCTTGGGCTGCAGACATAGAGTAGCTGCAGGGGATTGCAAAACCAATTCATTTTACTGGGGGCTTTGGAACGGAGGCTTCCCAGGTGCTCACAAGCTCATCTACCCGATCTGGGATCTGTGGCGACTTACTGAGCACAAAACAGCGGGCGGTACCGACACCTCAATGAGGAAAAGGCTGTCCCCGACGTCGACACCGAGCTCTTGGAGCACCTCGTCGGGAATGTGAAATAGCTCCGTCGCCATCCCAGTCTTCGATGACCAACTGCATCGATTTCATCTGCTCTGGCCGGCCAATGAAGACTCTTCCCGAGAAAATCCTGGACATCATTCAACAGCTTCCAGAGGGTGAAATTCTGACACCAGGCAGATTCCTGCAGCAGGGGAATCGACATGCTGTGCAGCGAGGGTTCTCTCGACTGGTCGAGGGTGGAATGCTGTTTCGCGTTGCTCGGGGCTTTTATGTTGCAGCAGTCGAAACTCGGTTCGGCGTGCGCGCACCGGCACCTGAGACGGTCGTCCGCTCATTGGCAAACGTGCGGGGTGAGTTGATAGTCGCCACTGGGGCTAGCGCCGCAAACAAATGGGGGCTGACAACGCAGGTTCCTATTCGGTATGTCTTTCTAACCACCGGACGTTCTAGGGAGCTTCAGGTTGGCAAGTCCACCGTATCGATTCGGCATGCGCCTCAATGGTTAATGGCTCTTGGCGCTACTGGAGCGGGGGACGCCATCCGAGCATTGGTTTGGCTTGGCGAGGCAAGCGCGGGGGATGCAGTTTCCAAACTTCATGAGCTGCTACCCGAGAGCGAATGGGGTGCTCTTGTGTCAGCTCACCGCTCGTTACCTATCTGGATGGCGAATGCAATCTGCGCTCAGTCGAGTTGCACCTGCACCCACCCTGTCAAGTTGGGCTAGCGGTTAGCTGTAGCCTACTTACCGCCAGACCGGCATTATCTGGGATGGGGCAATTCGATGTGAAAGCCCGTGAGGCTAGCCGCTGAGGTGCACCAGATGCGGCCTTTGTGAGCCTCAATGATGGATCGGGTGATTGCAAGCCCGAGCCCGGCGTTGCTCGGGCTGCCCTCCCGCCGAGCGGGGTCAACCCGGTAAAAGCGGTCGAAGAGCTTCTCTAGATGCTCTGAGCTGATTGTGTCCCCTGGGTTCTCGATACTGAAGGTAGTGGAGTCCTCTGTCTCGCGGATCAGAACCGAAATTGTCTGTCCCGCCGGCGTGTAGCGCAGCGCATTGGACAGCAAGTTGGATAGCGCGCGATCAAGCATCAGCCGATCTCCCAGCACTTGGCCTTTGCCTGTGAGCGATAGCTCAATGCCGCGCTCTTCGGCCAGAAGGTGGTAGTAGTCAAACAGCTTGAAGACTACGTCAGCCAGTTCGATCCTGGCCTGCTCGGGGATGATCAGGCCATTATCAGCCTTGGCCAAGAACAGCATGTCATCAATCATCCGAGACATGCGCTTCAAGTCCTCCAGGTTGGAGTACAGATTCTCCTCATAGGCATTGATATCGCGTTTTTTACTCAGCACGACCTCGGTGTGGGTCATCAGATTGCTGACTGGAGTTCGTAGCTCGTGGGCAATGTCGGCCGAAAAATTGGAGAGCCTAACGAAGGCATCCTCTAGCCGAGCCAACATCGCATTGAAGGAGAGAACCAGTTGCTGAAGTTCCCGCGGCACTGGTTCGAGAGGGATTCGCTCCTGTAACGAGCGAGCGGACATCCCGGAGGCCACATGAGTGACTTGCCGCAGAGGCCTAAGGCCGCTGCGAGCAACCACCCAGCCGAGTGCG
This sequence comes from Pseudomonas sp. GD04158, assembly GCF_029834875.1. NCBI lineage: Bacteria > Pseudomonadati > Pseudomonadota > Gammaproteobacteria > Pseudomonadales > Pseudomonadaceae > Pseudomonas > Pseudomonas sp. GD04158. The sequence continues at coordinate 46,515 of NZ_JAODYT010000005.1, forward strand.
GCACTGAACAGGGCGCTGATGACCAATCCAATCCAAAACCATCGTTGCAGCGTGTCGAAAAAGTGTGTGTGATTGGTGACGTCAAGAATCAGCAACGCAGTGAGCGGCTCAGCCTGATCGGCCACCGAGATTTGCTCCGTCATGCCACGGTACATGTGTTGGCCGTTCTGCCACTCCCACATGCTCTGCTCATTTGCACGTCTGAAACGCTCAGGTACTTCGACTGCTCTGGGGTCGGAAAACAGTACAGAACCGTCACTGGCCAGGATAGTGGCGGCCAGATCCTGATGGGCTCCCAGCAAAGCTCGCAACTGCGGTAATTCTTCCGAAAGGCTCGCTTCACCGCGAGCATTGTTGAGGATATGTTTGGCGGATTCGAGTTTCTCCACCAGGGCCTGCCGATCCAGCATCTTGAAGTGGTGCTGGCTGAGCATATTGAAACTCAGCCCTGCTACCGTCAGGACTGCAATTACCGCGGACATGAACATCAGGCTCATGCGTGCGGTCAGCGAAAGGTGCTTCATATTCACTCCGGAGCATCCATCATGTATCCCATGCCGCGGGCGGTATGAATCAGCTTGAGATCGAAATCGTCATCGATTTTTGCGCGTAGCCGGCGTACCGCAACCTCAATGACATTGGTGTCGCTGTCGAAATTCATGTCCCAAACCTGAGAGGCAATCAGCGACTTCGGGAGCACCTCGCCGCGCCGGCGCAGTAGCAGTTCCAGCAGTGAAAACTCCTTCGCGGTCAGGTCAATTCGTTTACCGCCGCGGATGGCGCGACGCTTCATCAGATCGACTTCCAAATCGGCAATTTTCATCGTTGTTTGCGTGGGTGAGCCATTGCCTCTACGCAGCAGCGTTCTGACCCTGGCCAGAAGCTCTGAGAAAGCAAATGGCTTGATCAGGTAGTCGTCCGCACCCAGCTCCAACCCTTTTACGCGGTCTTCCACACCATCGCGTGCCGTCAAGAACAGTACGGGGACGTCTTTTCCTGCTGCGCGCAACATGCGCAGCACTTCCCAACCGTCCAGCCCAGGCATCATTACATCCAGAATTAGCAGGTCATAGGCTTCGCTAAGTGCATGCTGAAGGGCATCTGTACCGGTCATAACCCGGTCGACATTGAACCCAGCCTCGGTGAGACCTTGCTGGAGGTACGTACCGGTTTTGGGTTCGTCTTCAGCTACCAGTAGTTTCATGTGTGCAGACTCCAAAAGTCGGGTGGCCTGAGTTTGCAGGCAAACCGCGGCCCCAACCAGAAGCTTACGAAAATGTAATTCTGACTTCAGCTCACTGACAGGGTGGCTTGTCTAGGGTGCAAGCATGAGTACTAGGTTGTGCTCTCGGCCCTCGACAGACCAAAAGCAGAGGTGCCGGCCATAGTTTGCACTGATGGAGACTGCCCATGAAATCGCTGAAACCTTTGCTTCTGGTTGGTTCGCTACTGCTGTCTTCCATGGCTTGGGCCGAAGGGGGCAGCGACCGTGTATTCGAGCGCATCCAGCAGATGCGCGACAAAGCAGAAGCCGTGCTGATCCAGGCGGAGAAGGCCCCGGTCGGCGAGCGGCATGTGCACATGAAGGAGCATATGAACATGCTCGAAGACATCATGAGCCAGCTGCACAACGAACATCCCGCGCCAAACATGTCTGCCGAAGAGCATCTGGCCTGGATGGAAAAGCATGACAAGCTGGTAGACGACGTGCTGGCTCAAATGATCCGCGAGCACAAGCTAATGATGGCCGACAAAGAGTGCCATCGATAAGGATTTTCCCATCTTCCAGGCCTTCCGTGATTGCTCCTTTGGCCTAGCGGCGCCTTTATGGCGCCGTGCTTTTTCCCAGCTGACGCAATTGTAGTTTTGGGGTCAGCGGCCTGGCAGCAAGCGGGGAATAGCATGAGATTTCCAGCACCCATCTCGAGGTCTCACCATGAAACGCTTACCCCTTAAACTGCTGATCAGCACTCTGTTCATCAGCACCACCTTTCCGGCATTTGCCGAGGTCGGCGGCAGTAGCAATGGCATTGGGCAGCAGGCCCAGGCGACGCCAGCGACTCGTACCATCTTGGTAAAGATGGACGACATCAACTACAGCCAGAAAACGATCGATGTGAAGCCAGGTGAAACCGTGCGCTTCGTTCTGAAGAACGAGGGCGCGTTGATGCACGAGTTCAACATCGGGCAGGCAGCGTCCCAGCTGGAGCACCAGCGCAAGATGGCGTCCTTGTTCAAGGACGGCACACTGACCCCGACCGGCATGGCCGAGCGCATTGTCTGGCATGAGCGTTATGGCATGGGAGACTCCAACCCTCCAGGCTATCCGGAAGTCATCAAAGCCAAGCATGACGACCCGAACGCGGTTCTCGTCGAGCCCGGCACAACCAAAGAGTTCGTGTGGACCTTCCCTAAGGCGGGCAGTTTGAGCTTCGCCTGTACATTGCCTGGGCATTACCAGGCGGGGATGGTCGGTGAGTTTGCTCTGCGTTAGTCCGGCATCGGTGCTACCCGTTGGCCGCGAGCTGGGTAGCACCGATCTGACGAACCTTAATGCGATGTAGTTTTCACGTCAGCGTACCGCCAGCTGCACCTCATTAGCATCGGGACTCATCCCTCCTCAACACCTCAGAGGCACACCATGAAACTCAGACCCGCTTTCATAATCACCACCCTTGGCTTGCTGCTCAGTGCTGCCAATGCGCTGGCCAGCCCGGGCCACAAGAAAGACAGTATTGGGCAACCGGGAGACGGTCAGGCAGTAGATCGCACCATCGAAGTCCGGATGGGGGACATCTTCTTCGAACCCAAAGCAATGGAGATCAAAGCAGGCGAGACAGTTCGCTTCGTCCTGAAAAATGACGGTGCACTGCTACACGAATTCAATCTTGGCAAAGCGGCATCCCATGCCGCGCACCAGAAAGAGATGGCCGCGATGTTTCAGAACGGCACGCTGTCCCCGACTGCAGCGCATGACATGAGCAAAATGGACCACGCCATGGGCGGCATGAAGATGGTCGGCATGGAGCACGACGATCCCAACAGCGTTCTGGTCGAGCCAGGTGCACGCGAAGAGCTGATCTGGACCTTCTCCGACGCTACTGATCTGGAGTTCGCCTGCAATATTCCAGGACATTATCAGTCGGGAATGGTCGGTAAGGTGACCGTACGCTGAACTCCATTGATACGCGTCAACTCTGCCTGGCCAGAGCAACCTATGCTGATTCTATGGTCATTGAACCGAGGCTATTGTCATGGATCACACGCACCACACTGGCACTACGGAACCACCTTTTTGGAAGAGCAAGATTGGCATCGCACTGATCATGCTGGCCGTAATCGGCATCTTCTATGTCGCGCGCGAGCATTACGGTCATCTTTCGCAGGCTTTGCCATACCTCATCCTGCTGCTATGCCCGCTGATGCATCTGTTTGGCCACAATCATGGCGGGCACTCCCACTCCAGCGGAGCCGCAGTTTCCAAGGACGAGGATAGGAAGTAACTCGAATGCAAAAGACCTCCTGCCATCATGACCAGGGCCATGCACATCACTCGCACGGCCATCCAGAGAGCCCACGCGATCCGGTGTGTGGCATGGAGGTCAAATCTGATAGTCCTTACCAGGAGAACTTTGAGGGAAGGGCCTATCGGTTCTGCAGTACAAAATGCCAGGAGAAGTTCCAGGCAGCCCCTCATCAGTACATGAGCCATCAATCGCATGCCGGGCACCACCAGCATGCCGCTCCGCCAGAGTACTCAACTCAGGCAGGACTGGGGGCTGAATACACCTGCCCGATGCATCCCGAGATTCGCCAACCGAGCCCTGGCAACTGCCCGATCTGTGGGATGACGCTCGAACCCGTCATTCCAGAGCTGGAGGACGAAGAAAATCCGGAGCTGAAAGACTTTTCGCGACGGTTCTGGTGGACCCTGCCATTGACCGTCATCGTGACCGTGCTGGCGATGGCTGGTCATTCCTTGCAGCTGTTCCATGGAACATCCCAGAACTGGGTTGAGCTGGTTCTGGCAACGCCCGTGACGCTTTGGGGTGGCTGGGTATTTTTCACTCGCGGAATAGACTCCATCCGGCAACGCAGCCCTAATATGTGGACCCTGATCGGATTAGGAACTGCAGCCGCCTACCTCTACAGCGTGGCAGCCACCCTGGTGCCGCAGTGGTTCCCGGCGGCCTTCGCTCAGGATGGACGCATCGGCGTCTACTTCGAGGCCGCCGCGGTGATCATCTCGCTCACGCTGTTGGGCCAGATGCTCGAACTCAAAGCCCGCTCGCAGACCTCTGCCGCCATTAAGTCACTGCTGGGATTGGCCCCCAAGACTGCCCGGCGCATCAGGCCTGACGGCCAGGAAGAAGATATTCCGCTGACCCACGTCCATCAGGGTGACCACTTGCGTGTCCGGCCGGGCGAAAAAGTCCCGGTGGATGGCACCGTGCTGGAGGGCGAGAGCGCTGTCGACGAGTCGATGCTCACCGGCGAGCCGGTGCCCGTCACCAAGCGGGCAGGGGATACCCTCATCGGTGCCACCCTGAACACCCACGGCAGCCTGGTGATGGAAGCGCAGAAGGTGGGCGCCGAAACCATGTTGTCGCAGATCGTCCAGATGGTGGCTAAGGCCCAGCGTTCCAAGGCGCCCATGCAGCGTATGGCCGATGCCGTGGCAGGGTATTTCGTGGTGGGGGTGATCCTGATCGCGATCCTGACATTTTTTGGCTGGGGGGTGTTCGGGCCGGAATCAGGTTGGGTATTTGGCCTGATCAACGCTGTGGCCGTACTGATCATTGCCTGCCCATGCGCCCTGGGCTTGGCAACGCCGATGTCGGTCATGGTCGCGACCGGCAAGGCCGCCAGCAGCGGTGTGTTGTTCCGCGATGCCAGCGCTATCGAGAACCTCTGCAAAATCGACACCTTGATCGTCGACAAGACCGGGACACTGACGCAGGGGCGGCCGGCCTTTCATAGTGCAGAGGGAACCGGGCCGTTCGACTCGGTCGAGGTTCTGCGCTTGGCCGCAAGCCTCGACCAGGGCAGCGAGCATCCGCTGGCGCATGCCATTGTCGATCATGCGCGTGAACAGGGTCTTGCCCTGGTGAAACCGGAGACCTTCGAATCTGGCTCAGGTATTGGTGTACGCGGACAGGTCGATGGCCATCAACTGCAGCTTGGGAACACAGCGTTGATGGAGGAGGCGGGCGTCGATATTACTCCGCTGCGTAACCGTGCAGAGCAACTGCGCCTGGAGGGCATCAGCATCATCTATCTGGCCGTCGATGGTCGCCTGGCGGGTCTCCTGGCCGTTTCCGATCCAATCAAACCGACCTCCCAACAGGCTGTTGCTCAACTCCAGAACGCTGGCGTGAAGGTCATCATGGCCACTGGCGATGGCCTCACCACAGCAAGAGCCGTGGCGAAGCAGCTCGGAATCGAGGAAGTGCATGGTGAGGTCAAACCGCAGGATAAGGAGAAACTGGTCGCCGATTTGCAGGGCTATGGCCGTCGTGTCGCCATGGCGGGTGACGGCATCAACGATGCGCCCGCCCTGGCCAGGTCTGACGTAGGTATCGCCATGGGCACCGGTACCGATGTGGCGATGAACAGCGCCCAAGTGACGCTGGTCAAGGGAGATCTGATGGGCATCCTGCGAGCGCGCACCCTGTCAGTGGCAACCGTGAAAAACATGAGGCAGAACCTCGCCTTTGCGTTCCTCTACAACGCGATGGGAATCCCGCTAGCGGCCGGGCTGCTGTATCCGCTGACAGGACATCTTCTGTCGCCCTTGATCGCTGCTCTGGCAATGAGCGTCAGTTCAGCCTCGGTGGTTTTCAATGCGCTTAGGTTGAAAGCAACGGACGTTGGCTAGTCTGCTAGACAAGACGATGTGCCTACCTGCAGGGCGATTTTTTAAATGCGCATCTGACCGGAAAATACCGTACGGTAGCTTGCAACTTGACCTATCAGTCGCATCACCTGATGACGAGGGGACGTTCTATGGATCGTTCCCGCTGCGAGTAGGAGACTGACAGTCGTTACCCCATGAGGATTCTCCGTGGCCCGCATTCGCCGACTGCAAATTAGCAACTTCCGGTCTATCCAGGCGCTCGACTGGGTGCCGGCCCCCGGAATTAACTGCCTCATTGGTCCGGGTGACAGTGGGAAGTCCAGCATCCTGGACGCGATTGACCTTTGCGTCGGCGCCCGCCGAGGCGGCACGTTCGGCGACATGGACTTCTTCGCATTAAACGTCGATGTACCCATCACCATCAGCGTGGCGCTTGGCGATCTGCCGTTATCGCTGATGGATATCGATGTCTACGGCGAGTTCTTGCGTGGATTCCATCCCGGTACGGGGGAAGTCGAAGACGAACCGCGAGCGGGGCTGGAGACCGTCATCACCTTGCGTCTGCAAGTTGGTGCCGATTTGGAGCCTGTTTGGACACTTTTCTCCGAGCGCGCGGAGCAGCAGCAACTTGAACGCACTCTTCCCTGGAAAGAACGAGCGGCACTAGCGCCCGCCCGTATCGGCAGCTTTGCGAGCTCGAACCTGTCGTGGAGTCGTGGCTCAGTGCTCAATCGACTTACCGATGAGCGCGCCGAGCTTGGTGCTGAACTGGCGCGCGCCGCTAGGCAAGCAAGAGCGAACTTTGGCAATCAAGCAGCCGAACATCTGACCCAGACGCTTGAGGTCGTGCAACGCACAGCACAGCATCTTGGCGTTTCGGTCGGGGCTATGCCTCAGGCGCTCCTTGACGCACATTCTGTGTCGATTGGCGAGGGGGCGATCGCGCTGCACAGTGAAACAGGTATTCCGCTGCGCTCCCTTGGCACGGGCTCGTCACGCTTGCTAGTGGCGGGGCTTCAAAGGGCTGCGGCCAGCACCGCGCCAATTGCCCTGGTTGATGAGGTGGAATACGGGCTTGAACCTCATCGGCTCATGCGATTCCTGGACTCGCTGGGTGCAAAGGACGCTGCCGCTCCGTTGCAAGTGTTCATGACGACGCACTCGCCGGTCGCGCTGCGCGAGCTGTCCGGCAGCCAGTTATTCGTTGTTCGGTCAGCACCTCAGCGCCACAGTGTTATGCCAGCTGGGGAAGCCAACGAGGTACAAAGTACCCTTCGGAAGGACCCCGAAGCATTCCTCGCCAAATCCATCATCGTTTGCGAGGGGGCCAGCGAGGTTGGCTTCGCGCGTGGCCTTGACCAATGGTGGGTCAGTCTTGGCGCTACCTCATTCCTGGCCCATGGCGGCGCGTATGTGGACGCCGGCGGGGGAAGCCCCGATAACAGTCTTATCCGGGGAACAGCACTTCTGAACTTGGGTTACCGCGTGATGGTTTTTGTAGATGCCGACAAGCCTTCGACCGCGGGGCTCGCTGAAGCATTCTTGGCCGCCGGCGGGCAAATTCTTACATGGCGACCAGGCCTCACGTTGGAGGACGAGATCTTCCGCCATCTCAGTGAGCAAGCACTCGATGCACTTCTGGCGAAAGCCGAAACAATAGTGGGTGCAGAGCTGATGAACGCACACATTCAGACGAAGTCCCAAGGCCGCGTGACGCTGAACGATATCCGAGCCAAGCGACTCGTGGATGGGTACTCACCTGAGAGACGAGAGCTGCTGGGAACCGCATCCCGTATCCGCAACAGCGGCTGGTTCAAGTCGCTGACAACCTATCAGGAGGTTGCAAGGGACATCGTCGGTCCGTCTTTACAGAACGCCGAACCGGGCTTCATGGCAGTCACGAATCAGCTCTGGACGTTTACAAGTGCCCCCTGAGATTGATCTTTTCGCTATCGAGCGTGGCTCCATAACGGCCCCCGCAGGTTGTGGAAAAACGCAATTGATTGCCGAGACGCTCATCGCGCATACGCAGAGCAAACCCATCCTCGTCTTGACACATACGAACGCCGGCGTTGCGGCCTTACGGGCGCGCCTGAGACGAGCCGGTGTTCCTAACTCCGCATATCGAGTCTCCACCATTGACGGATTCTCGATGCGCCTGATCGCTAAGTTCCCAGCGCGAAGCGGCCATAACCCGCAGATCCTACAGCTGCATCAACCCAATACTGACTACCCGGCAATTCGGGAGGCCGCCATGCAGTTGTTGCAGGCCGGTCACCTCGCTCAGCCCCTTCGCGCCACCTATGCACGGTTGCTTGTCGACGAGTACCAAGACTGCAACGTCGTCCAGCACGCCATCGTGTCTGGTTTGGCCCAGGTGCTTCCGACCTGCGTGCTCGGTGACCCGATGCAAGCCATATTCAGCTTCCGTGGCAATCGACTGGTGCATTGGGCGAATGAGGTGCAACCCCTGTTTCCCGCAGCGGGAGAGTTGAGGATACCGTGGCGCTGGCGGCTGGCTGGAGCTGAGAACCTCGGGCAGTGGCTGCTCGCCATAAGGCAACAACTTCAAGCTGGTCAGCCGGTGGATCTGCGCACGGCTCCAGCAGAAGTGCGTTGGGTGCAGCTAAACGCCGGAACCGAAGTTCAGCAGCGACTGGTGGCCGCGAGAACCGAAGCTCCCAACGCTCAGGGTAGCGTCCTCATCATCGGGGACTCCATCAACGTGCAAGGTCGCCATCAGCTCACGAGCCAGACACCCGGTGCCATGGCCGTAGAAGCCGTCGACCTGAGAGATCTCGTCAACTTCGCCAGGAACTTTGACTTGCAGGGTGCCAATGCTCTGGCACAACTTGTGGAGTTTGCTTCCAGCGTAATGACGGGGGTAGGTGCAGCAAACCTGCGAACGCGCGTGGAGTCGCTGCGTGCAGGAAGGGCCCGAACGCCTCCGACCGCGGCCGAGGCTGCGGCGATCGATTTCGTAGCAGCGCCAACATTGGGGCAAGCGCTCCGTGTGATCGATACGCTCGCTGAGCAGCACGGGGCACGTGTATACCGACCGGAGGTTCTGTACTGCTGCCGGTCTGCAATGCAAGCGGTGGTGGGAGGTGCTGCCGACTTTCTGAGTGCAGCCATTCAAGCGCGAGAGCGCAATAGACACCTTGCCCGACCGATCGCAAGACGCTCTGTAGGCAGCACATTACTTCTCAAGGGGCTGGAGGCGGATGTCTCGGTTGTCCTGCATCCTGAGCTTATGACCCCCCAGAATCTATACGTCGCACTGACGAGGGGCGCAAGGCATGTCGTGGTGTGTTCACCAACCCCCATCCTTACGCCCGTGGTAAACGGCTGATCCTTTTGTAGCGCTTACGGGCTTGACCTTGCCATCGTGTCAAGGTCGATGCTGTCCGTGCGGTAACTTGAGCCGCGGACGAAATGAGGTGAAAGACATGTTTAGTCTGAGTGTTGCGGGGATGGGCTGTGGCAGTTGCGTGAGCAAAATCACGAAGGCCATTCAAGCTCTGGATCAGGATGCACGAGTAGAAGTGGATCGAGCGGCCGGCAAGGTCACCGTTGAGAGCACAGAAAGTGCCGAATCGATCCGCGAACTCATCCAGGAGCTTGGCTATTCGGCCCAGGTCAGCGCTTGAGCGCTGACCTGCTATCCCACTAAATCTCCAGTTCTGAGAGCTCTTTTAGCCCTGGGATACTGGTGACCTCGTTGGTCATACCTTCTGAACCATCTCGGCCGCGAAGCCAGTTTGAGTGATCGCCTGGCTCGCGCATTTCCAGCGTGTCATAGGAGTACCGCTTGCGCTTGAACAGGCTTTTCAATGCAGCGAACTCGTGGCTTTTTTCGTCTTCTATGCCGACGACTTCTCCTGCAAGCCGCTCCCAGTGACCAACGCCGTCGGCCAGCATTGCCTGATAGGTCTCCGGGTCAAGCAAGGCTTGCTGTTTGAAATGAATGATGCGGTGAGTCATAGAAGCGCTCGGAGTGGCCAAAGAGAGAGCGCTAGCCTAAAGGTTCCGGGTCATTCGTGTAATAGCTGGCCGCGCTTTAGCAAACCGTCGTTGACCCACAACTTCAACCAGGTCGCGGCTTGCAAGGGAGCTTGCTCGCCATGCGTGGCGCTCAACGACTCGCAGAGTTCAGCGAACGATCCGCCCTCGATGAGAAACTGCAATGCCGAAGCCTCCGCTGGCTCCAGGCTCCGGTACTGGCAGACGAGTTCATGACGCCAAACAAGACAGGCTAGGTTCGTTGGCAGGCGGGTAACATCAGGCAGCAAGCTGCCGGACTTGGCGGCTTTCCACAACTCCAGCGTGTTGTACTGCAGCTGCAACCACCGGGCAGATGCAGTCAGGGAAACCCTGAGTGAAATCCAGTCTTCAGCCGAAAAATCACTCATGGTCTCCAGCGAAAGCGCTTCGACATCCTGAGCGTCGAAGGCCAGTGTGAAGGCCCATTCCAGTTCCGCGAGTTCGCGCATCGGCGATAGTTGGGGTTCTTCGACGTAGCTGCTAATGAACTCGGGCAGCTTCTCGCCCAGCCAGCGAATGCTGAAATGTCGTGGTGGCCAGGCGGCCAAGTAGGCCAGTGCGAGCTGCTCGAATGATTCGTTGCCGATCCAGTGAAGCAGGGCAGGGAAGTCTTCTCGCAAGACCGCAAGCAGGCGCGAACGGTAAGCGTTGTGGTAGATCTGCAGGCCTTCGAGAGCACTCAGCGCTGTGCTACCTCGGATCTGCTCCAAAAGCTCGTTGGAGGGCAGGCCACTGTCACCTGTCAGGTAAGTTTCAAATGCAGTCTGTAGGGCGATCAGGCTCAAGGGGTGGCCCCCGATATCACAGATTTGGCGATAGCACGGGCATGTGCTAATTCGGACAACAGCTCTTCCAGCGGCGGAAACTGGTCATCCCGCTCGATCAAGGTCGATGTCGGGCCCAAGTAGCTCAAAGTCTTGCTGTAGAGAGACCAAACCGGATCAGCGATGGGCTGGTCATGGGTGTCGATGAGGTACTGCCCGTAATCGCTGTGCCCGGCCAGGTGAATTTGCCGAATCCGCTCGTGCGGCAATTCCATGATGAACTGCCAAGGGTCGAAACCCTGGTTGCGCGAACTGACGTAGACGTTGTTCACGTCGAGAAGCAGCTCGCACCCGGTCAGGTAACTGAGCTCCGAGAGGAACTGAGACTCGCTCATGCTGGATGTTGTCCACTGCACGTAGGAGGAAACGTTCTCCAGCACGATGGGACGTTCCAAAACATCCTGCACCAAGCGCACCCGGGCCGCGACATGCAGCAGGCTCTCCTGGGTAAACGGCAGCGGTAGCAGATCGTGAAGTTGATGGGCGTTGCCTCGACTCCAGCACAGGTGATCAGACACCCACTGAGGCTGCACCCGATCCGCCAGCTGCTTGAGCTGTCGTAGGTAGTCTATGTCCAAGGCATGTGAGCCGCCAATCGAAAGAGATACTCCGTGCATCACCAGGGGGTAGTGCTCGCCGATCGCATCAAGGAAGTAGAGAGCCTTGCCGCCCTCCACCAGGTAATTCTCGGAAATGATCTCGAACCAGTCGACCGCAGGCCGTTCCTCCAGGATCTGCCGGTAATACTCGTTGCGAAGGCCAAGACCGAAACCCAGAGTTTTGCGCTTACTCATTCGAGACTCCAGCAGGGGAGTGGCATGCACTCCCCTGAACCGCCTTATTCGCTGGTTTTGCCACCGGCTTCGTCACATTTGGCCTGGGTCATCAACTTGAACCCCTGGCCTTTGCATTCGCCTTGGCCTTTGCAGTCGTTTTTCGCGGTCATGCAGTCGTTCTGCCCTTTGCAACCATTGACCCCGAAGCATTTCACTTCTGCTGCTTTGGTGTCCTGGGCCGCCTGGACGGGCAGGGTGGAGAACAGGCTGGCGGCTACCAGAGCCAGGGCGGCACCGGTAGCTACGTTGGATTTGTTCGACATAGTGGCTATTTCTCTTGATTGTTTGATGGTCGCGATCCGTCGGTGCGAATGAGCGAGTTAGCTCAGGCATTGCTGCCGAGCAGGCCCATGGAATCCGCAAGGCTTCTCGGGCAAGAAGACAGTACCGAGCCTTCAGGAGGGCCTACAAGAAAGAAATAGCAACCTGACAGAACTGTAATGTTCAGATCAGGTTGCTGACAGGGCTTCGTGGTTAACGTAACAGCGAGCTTAAGGCTCGCCCCCACTAGTTACGGGGGCTTCTAAACTTACGAGGATTCACGAAATGAAATCGATCAAAACCCTGTTTGTAGTTGCTGCCCTGAGTGCTTCCACTCTGGCGATGGCCGAAGGCGGTGCCGATCGCACGTTTGCACGCATGGAGCAGGCCCGTCAGGTCTCGCTGGAAGCGTATCAGCTGGCCAAGCAGCAGAAGGATGGAGCTCCCGTCGCCGGCAGCCAAGCCAAACAGGCGGAACACGCCAACTGCTGAGCCCCTTCAACCTTACAGAAATGTAATCACCCGGATGGTTGAGATATGGCAGTTTTATACTGCTTGGTGTCGGGGGGACTTGCGCAGCACGCAAGGCTTGAAGATCAAATCTCCCAATACTGGAGCAGTCAATGAACCCGAGACCGGATGCACATCACCGGCTCATCTGACGGATTGGACATAACGGCATGCAAAGCAAAACCACAAGACGTACTTTCGTCAAAGGCCTCGCCGCCGCCGGTATTCTCGGCGGCATGGGCATGTGGCGCACGCCGGTCTGGGCGGTAACCAGCCCAGGTCAGCCGAACGTGCTGAGCGGTAACGATTTCGACCTGTTTATCGGAGAGACTCCGGTAAACATCACCGGCGCAGCGCGTACCGCCATGACGATCAATGGCTCGCTGCCAGGCCCAATCCTGCGCTGGCGGGAGGGCGAGACCGTGACGTTGCGCGTACGCAACCGCCTCAAGGAGGACACGTCCATTCACTGGCACGGCATTATCCTGCCGGCGAACATGGATGGCGTTCCGGGCCTGAGCTTCCATGGCATCGCCCCCGACGGCATGTATGAGTACAAGTTCAAGGTCAACCAGAACGGCACCTACTGGTATCACAGCCACTCGGGGCTCCAGGAGCAAGTCGGCGTATACGGCGCGCTGGTCATCGACGCCAAGGAACCCGAGCCCTTCAGTTACGACCGTGATTATGTCGTGCTGCTGAGCGACTGGACCGATGAAAATCCAGCGCGGGTACTGGCCAAGCTCAAAAAGCAGTCGGACTACTACAACTACCACAAGCGCACCGTTGGTGATTTCATCAATGACGTGAGCGAGATGGGGTGGTCCGCTGCGGTAGCCGATCGCAAGATGTGGGCCGAGATGAAGATGAGCCCGACGGATCTCGCTGACGTCAGTGGCTACACCTACACCTACCTGATGAATGGCCAGGCACCTGATGGCAACTGGACCGGCATATTCAAACCGGGCGAAAAGATCCGCCTGCGCTTCATCAACGCCTCGGCGATGACCTATTTCGATGTGCGCATCCCGGGCCTGAAGATGACTGTGGTTGCGGCCGATGGTCTGCACGTCAAACCGGTCAGCGTTGACGAGTTCCGTATCGCCGTGGCCGAGACCTACGACGTGATCATCGAACCAGACAGCGAACAGGCCTATACCGTGTTTGCCCAATCCATGGACCGCACTGGCTATGCGCGCGGCACCCTTGCGGTACAGGAAGGGTTGAGTGCACCGGTACCAAGCCCTGACCCGCGCCCACTGATTGCCATGGGTGACATGGGCATGGACCACGGCAGCATGGGCGGCATGGATCATGGGAGCATGGCCGGGATGGATCACGGCAGTATGTCGGGCATGGATCATGGGAGCATGCAGGGTGGCATGGCCGGCATGGATCACAGCCAGATGGCTGGAATGGATCATTCGGGCATGGCAGGCATGGCAGGCATGGCAGGCATGGCAGGCATGGCAGGTGCCATGCAGGCACACCCAGCCTCAGAGACCAACAACCCGCTGGTCGATATGCAAACCATGACACCAACGCATAAGTTGGACGACCCAGGTATTGGTTTGCGAGACAACGGCCGACGCGTCCTCACGTACTCTGACCTGCGCAGCACCTTCCCTGATCCGGACGGGCGTGAGCCAAGTCGCACCATCGAGCTGCACCTCACCGGGCATATGGAGAAATTCTCCTGGTCCTTCGATGGAATCAAGTTCTCTGACGCCGAGCCTCTGCGCCTCAAGTACGGCGAGCGTGTTCGCATCACGCTGGTCAACGACACCATGATGACTCACCCGATCCATCTTCATGGCATGTGGAGTGATCTGGAGGATGCGAACGGCAATTTCCTGGTGCGTAAACACACCATCGACATGCCGCCAGGTTCCAAGCGCAGCTATCGGGTGACCGCCGATGCGTTGGGGCGTTGGGCCTATCACTGCCACCTGTTGCTCCACATGGAAACGGGCATGTTCCGTGAAGTCCGTGTGGATGAGTAAAGGAGATTTCTGATGAGTACTTTTATGAAGCGTAATGCCCTGTTTGGCAGCGCAGCGATGTTCAGTCTTTTGGCTGTTCTGCACGCGCCGACGTCATTGGCAGGTGAGGGGCACAGCGAGCACGAACAACATGCTGCCGAGTCGGCTGCGCCCGACGCCAGTGACAAGCCTGCAGATCAATCGAAAGGCAAGGCCGCTGGCCATCAGATGGATCATGGCGCCATGGATCATGAGGGTATGAACCATGACGATATGGGGCACGAGAAGATGATGGATAAGCATGGCGGCACCGAAGCCGAAGCAGGTTCGAACCATGACCACTAGGTTTTCACGCCCGTCCCTCATAGCGCTGGCCGTGTCGCTGAGTGCACTCAGCGGCGGCGTTACCCAGGCTGCGGAAGAAATGGATCATTCGGCAATGGGGCACGGCTCCATGTCGATGGACCACAGCCAGATGGGCCACGGTTCCGCCAAAGCGCCGATGGAGGGCATGGATCACAGCAAGATGGACCATGGTGCCATGCAGGGTGCTTCGGGCAGCATGGATCATAGCCAGATGGGCCACGGCCAGAGCCAAGAGAAGGCCCAGGCTATGGATCACAGCAAGATGGGGCATGGCGCCATGCAAGGACAGATGGAGGGCATGGATCATTCAAAGATGAACCATGGCTCCGCTGAAGCCCCGAGAACCACCAGCCGTACGCCGATTCCCGTTCTGACGGATGCTGATCGCCAAGCGGCTTTCCCGCCATTACCTGGCCACAAGGTTCACGACAGCGCCATCAACAGTTTTTTCCTGCTCGATCAGCTCGAATACCAGGACGCAGATGAGGGCAGCACCCTGGCCTGGGATGCGTCGGGCTGGGTAGGCGGTGATATCAACCGGGTCTGGTTCCGCTCCGAAGGCGAGCGTACCAACGGCGTGACCGAGGATGCTGAATTACAGCTGCTGTACGGCCGCTCGATCGGCCCTTGGTGGGATGTCGTCGCGGGCGTTCGCCAGGACTTCAAACCGGAGTCGCCGCAGACTTGGGCCGCCTTCGGTATCCAGGGCATGGCGCTTTACGCCTTTGAGGCCGAAGCCACGGCCTTCGTCGGCGAGAATGGCCAAACTGCTGCCCGACTGGAGGGCGAGTACGACATTCTGCTGACCAACCGGCTGATTCTCCAGCCAACTGCCGAAATGAACTTCTACGGCAAGAACGATCCTGAGCGAGGTGTGGGGTCTGGGTTGGCAAATACCGAGCTCGGCTTGCGTCTGCGTTACGAGATTGTCAGGCAGTTTGCCCCCTATATCGGGGTTTCCTGGAGCCGCTCCTATGGCAACACGGCAGACATGGTGCGCGACGAGGGCGGTGATGTAGACGAGGCGCGTTTTGTCGCCGGTATCCGGATGTGGTTTTGAGAACCTGACATGAAAAGAACAATTAAAACTTTGGTGGCGGCCGGCGTGGTCGGTAGCACAGCTGTCCTGGCCGGCGCCTACTTTGGCGTGGTCAACGTGGGGGCCGACGATCCCCATTTTCCTGCAGTGCATGCGTTTCTCACGATGGCCCGTGACCGCTCTATCGAAGTCCGTTCGCGGGACATCGAGGTTCCCAACCTGGATGATCAAGCTCTTATTCGCGCCGGTGCGGGCAACTACAACTCCATGTGTATCGGCTGTCATTTGGCGCCAGGTGTGGCGGAGACCGAGCTAAGCCAATCGCTTTATCCTGCGCCCCCCAACCTCGCCAAGATCGGTGTCGATGGCAATCCGTCAGCAGCGTTCTGGGTGATCAAGCATGGCATCAAGGCAACGGGTATGCCTGCGTGGGGCAAGAGCATGGGAGACGAGTACATCTGGGGCATGGTTGCCTTCCTCAACCAACTGCCGACGATGGATGCCAAGCAATACCAAACACTCGTCGCATCCAGTGGCGGCCATCAGCACGGTGGTGGGGAAACGCAGATGCATAACCATGAAGGACAGCACGGCGACAACAAGCCTGGCCATCATGACAATAGTGGCGGTGGCGATGACCATCATGGATCAGGTGATGCTGGAGAGCCTGGTCATCACGATGCCGCGGCTACGGATAGCGAGGGTGGCTCCGCACCTAAGGCAGGTCACCATTCGGATATGAGTGGCGATGACCACCATGCTGGAGATGAGGCGTCGTCCAACGGAGGTGATCATCACGCCGAGCAGGCTCCGAACGCCTCGCCCAAGACCCACACCCACGCCGATGGCAAAGAGCACGTACATGAAAGCTAAATATCTGGCCTTACTGGCCGCTCTCTCCGTCACGTCTGCGGTTCAAGCAGCTGATGCCCTGACGATTGATGTCCATCGTGATGCCAATTGCGGATGTTGCAAGAAGTGGATTTCACACCTCGAAGCGAATGGCTTCAAAGTCGTCGACCATGTTGAAAGCAACATGACAGCAGTGAAGCAAAGACTGGGCGTCGCGCCACGGTTAGCGTCTTGCCACACCGCGGTGATTGACGGCAAGTTCGTCGAAGGTCATGTGCCGGCGGCTCAGGTCATCGAACTCACCAAGCGCGATGATCTGCTGGGCATCGCTGTTCCCGGGATGCCGGCGGGCTCCCCCGGCATGGAAGTCGATGGCGTACAGCATGCCTACCAGGTCATTGGCTTGACCAAGACGGGTTCTGATCAGGTCGTTGCAGAATATCCCGCCCAGTAATACTGCCTGCCAGCACGGCCGCTTGTGTGTAGTGGCCGACTCATTTTCATACGTCCTTTAACCTAAGTAAAAAAGGCGCCCTAGGGCGCCAAGGGCTGTCTCCAAACCAAAGGAGCACTACGAGGGGACAGCAGGACCAAGGAGCGAGCGGGGCAATCAACCCGCTCGCTTGCCAGGGTTAGAGAACTTCCAGCGGGTACTCGACAATCAGGCGGAACTCATCCAAATCCGACTCGAAGTCGGTGGCGCGAGTCGTGGCTTGTCGAATGCGAAAGGACATGTCCTTCAACGACCCAGACTGCACAACGTACTTGGCCTCGATGTCCCGCTCCCAGCGCTTCTGGTTGGTCAACGGATCGCCGTTGTCATCACGGCGCATATAGACTTCGTTGGCGTTGCTGTAGTCGACATCCCAGCCCTGGGCATATCGAGTCATGAAGCTCAATCCAGGCACACCGAAAGGCTCCATATCCAGGTCATAGCGCACTTGCCATGACTTCTCCTTCGGCGAGTTGAAGTCGCTGTACTGGATGGAGTTGTCGAGGTAGATGGAGTCCGATTGGCGCAAGTAGTCGAAGTCATCATCGCCATTGTTGCGCTGGAGACCCACCAGCACTGTATGAGCGCCGAATTGGATGCCGACCTTGCCGCTCCAGATGTTGTTATCGAAGCTCCCGAGGAGCTGCCTCCCTTCATCGACCGCCTTGTAGTAGTTCAGCCCGCCGATCAAGGCGACATCGTCCGCAAGCGGGTAGCTCAGCGTGGTGCCCGCGTAATATTGATTCCAGGCATCCTTGAGGCGGCTGGTGTAGAGACTAAAGCCGACGTTGTCATTAAGCGTGTAATCACCACCGAAATAGGCGATCCATGGCGAGTCCACTTCGCCCGCGTAGAAGGTAGCGAAGCCGTCGCGCATGCTGCTGGTATTGGGTTGGCTCATCGAGTGGAGGCGACCGCCCTGAAGCGACAGTCCTTCCACGCTGCTGTTGACCACGGTGACACCTCGGAAACTCTCCGGTAAAAGCCGTGCATCACCGTATTGGACGACCGGGCTGAGGGGAAAGACGTCGCCTACCTTGATCTCGGTATCCATGAACCGAGTTTTCACCGCGCCCCCCAGTTTGGAGTAGTTGTCCTCAGCCTGCCCGAGGCTGTTGTAAGGCATCACGTCGACTGAGCCGCCTGCTCCAGAACGGCCGTCGCCGGTGTCAAGCTTGAGCCCTAGCATGGCAAAGGCATCGACACCAAAGCCTATGGTGCCCTCGGTGAAACCAGACTCGAATCTGCCTATCACGCCATGCGCCCACTCTTCCGAATAGCCATTACCCGAGCTGCTGGACTGGCCTTTGCGGAAGTCACGGTTGAAGTAGAGATTTCGATTGAGGATGGTCAGGCTGCTGCCTTCGATAAATCCCTCGCCTTTCTCGTCGGCGGCCATTGCAGCTTGCCCGGTACTGACGCTCAGAGTGAGCAGAGAAAGTCCTAACAGGGTTCTGTTATTCATAAATGCTCCTGATGTTATTGGCAGTTGTCATTGTGTGGTCGCATATATGTGCCAAGCGCGCCGGGCATAGCCAGGCACGCCTTGGTCATATTTCCACATGCCAAATAACGTCAGGGTGACTTGGAAATTACATTTCAGTCAGCGCGATGTCATTTATCTAGTTTTGATTAAGGCAACCTGTCCCGGCTGCCCGGTATTCAAGAATATTAAGATCGCCATTGGAGTCCTCGTAGGTCATCTGGGCCGGCATCACACCGCAGCTAGAGTCCGTCGGGGTAGTGGCCACGACCCTGGCGATATCGAGTTTCATGCCGTAGCGGTAATGAATAACTTCAGGCGGATTCTTTCCGTTAGCGGCAGCATACTCTTGCATGGCCTGCTCATTGGCCTGAATCATCCGACCATAAACACGATCAGCGCCGCCTTCTGCCAGAGCGGCAGAGGAAACAACCATAACGGCAAGGGCTGCAATAACTTTGAGGCTTTTCATATTTAATCACTCCTTCAAGGTGGTGATTAAAATATATCCGCTCAACCTGTCATAAAAATGAAGTCAAAGTTACATCGCCGTAATGCTTCCTGCCGCGTTACCCGGGCGAGTCAGCTTGGCGCGTGGCTTGCCCGGGTTTGTAAAGCTATATCTCCTGTGGTGCGCGAACCTTCTGTGTACGCTGCCTTCGCATCAGCCAGTAGGCGGCCGGCAAAACCAGCATGGACATCAGCGGCGCGGTAATCATGCCGCCGACCATGGGCGCGGCGATGCGCTTCATCACTTCGGAACCGGCACCGCCGCCCCAGAGGATCGGCAGCAGGCCGGCGATGATCACGGCCACCGTCATCACCTTAGGCCTCACGCGCAGCACCGCGCCCTCACGAATGGCCTCAAGCAGGGCCGGATCACCGCTGCGTCCAGAGTCCAGCCGAGCATGCCAGGCGTTCTTCAGATACAACAGCATGATCACCCCGAACTCGGCCGAGACGCCGGCCAGGGCAATGAAACCGACCCCAGTGGCCACCGACAGGTTGAAGCCGAACCAATAGAGCAGCCAGATGCCCCCCGACAGGGCGAAGGGCAGGGTGGCCATGATCAGAAGGGCCTCGCTGAAGCGGCTGAAGGTCAGGTAGAGCAGCACGAAGATAATCAACAAGGTCGCCGGCACCACCCAGGACAGCCGCGCATTGGCGCGCTCCAGGTACTCGAACTGACCGGAGTAAGAAACGGTCATGCCAGCGTCGAGTTGTACCCGCTCAGCTACGCGTTGCTGTAGCTCACGTACGGTCGATGCCAGGTCGCGCCCACGGACATCAACATAGACCCAGCCGGACAGGCGCCCGTTCTCGCTGCGTAGCATCGGCGGCCCTTCGGTCAGGCTAACCTGGGCGACGGTGCCCAAGGTGATCTGCTGGCCGGCAGGGGTGAGGATCGGCATACGCCTTAGCGCCTGGGGACTGTCCCGCCACTCCTTGGGATAGCGCAGGTTAATCGGAAAGCGGGCCAGTCCTTCGACCGTCTCGCCGATATTGCTGCCGCCAATGGCACCCGATACCACCGCCTGTACGTCTGCAATGCTCAGGCCGTAGCGTGCCGCGGCCAGGCGATCGATCTGGATATCCACATAGCGTCCGCCGGTGAGGCGCTCTGCCAGCGCGGAGCTCACCCCAGGCACGCCTTTGGCCACCGCCTCGATATCGCGAGTAATGCGCTCGATATCGACCAGGGAGGTTCCGGAGACCTTCACGCCGATGGGGCTCTTGATCCCCGTGGCCAGCATGTCGATGCGGTTGCGAATTGGCGGCACCCAGATGTTGGACAGCCCCGGGACTTTCACCGCCCGATCCAGCTCCTCAATCAGCTTCTCCGGCGTCATCCCCGCGCGCCATTGCTCGTGCGGCTTGAACTGCACGGTGGTTTCGAACATTTCCAGCGGTGCCGGATCGGTAGCTGTCTCCGCTCGCCCGGCTTTGCCAAATACCCGGGCCACCTCTGGCACCGTGAGGATCATGCGGTTGGTTTGCTGCAGCAACTGGGTTGCCTTGCTCGCGGGCAAGCCGGGCAAGGCCGAAGGCATGTACAACAGATCGCCTTCGTCCATGGGTGGCAGGAACTCTCCCCCGAGTCTGCTGAGGGGCCACAGACTGGACACAAAGACCAGCACGGCCAGCGCCAAGGTCACCTTGGGCCAGGCCAGCACCCACTCCAGCACCGGCCGGTATGCGCCGATCAGCCAGCGGTTCAAGGGGTTTTGCTGTTCGCTGGGGATATGCCCACGAATCCAGTAGCCCATCAGCACCGGTACGAGGGTGACCGAGAGGCCGGCGGCGGCGGCCATGGCATAGGTCTTGGTAAAGGCCAGTGGGCCGAATAGGCGTCCTTCCTGGGCCTCCAGGGTAAAGACCGGGAGGAACGATAGGGTGATGATCAGCAGGCTGAAAAAGAGTGCCGGTCCGACTTCGGCCGCGGCTTCGCCGATCACTCGCCAGTGCGCCTCACCCTGAAGCGGCTCATTTGGGTGTCGCGCCTTCCAGGCCTCGATGTGCTTGTGCGCGTTCTCGATCATCACCACAGCGGCATCGACCATGGCGCCGATGGCGATGGCGATCCCGCCCAGCGACATGATGTTGGCATTGACGCCTTGGTAGCGCATGACGATGAATGCCATCAGGATGCCCAGGGGCAGGGTGATGATCGCGACCAGCGACGAGCGCAGGTGCCAGAGGAATATCAGGCAGACCAAGGCCACCACTACGAACTCCTCCAGCAGCTTGTAGCTGAGGTTATCGATGGCGCGGTCGATCAGTTGCGAACGGTCATAGGTAGTGACCACCTCGACGCCGGCGGGCAGGCTGGCTTTCAGGCTGTCCAACTTGGTCTTCACGGCAGCGATGGTGTCCCGGGCATTCTTGCCGGAGCGCAGGATGACCACGCCACCGACCACTTCACCCTGGCCGTCCAATTCGGCAATGCCGCGACGCATCTCTGGCCCCAGTTGAATGGTGGCCACCTGGCCTAGCAGCACCGGAATTCCGCTTGCCGAAGCCCGCAGCGGCACATTGCGAAAATCATCCAGGCTCTCCAAATAGCCCGAGGCCCGCACCATGTACTCGCGCTCCGCCAGCTCCAAGATGGCGCCGCCGGTTTCCTGGTTAGCGCTCTTCAGCGCCGCTTCGACCTCCTGCTGAGTTACCCCGTAAGCCACCAACTTCTGCGGATCGAGCAGCACTTGGTACTGCTTGACCATGCCGCCGAGGGTGGCCACCTCGGCCACGTTGGGCAGGCTCTTGAGCTCGTACTTGAGAAACCAGTCCTGCAGCGCACGCAGCTGGGACAGGTCATGCTGGCCGCTGCGGTCGACCAACGCGTACTGGTAGATCCAGCCCACGCCGGTGGCATCCGGGCCCAGAGTGGTGGTGACGCCCTCAGGCAGGCGTTCCTGGGCCTGGTTGAGGTACTCCAGCACGCGCGAACGTGCCCAGTAGAGATCGGTGTCGTCTTCGAACAGCACGTAGACGAAGGAGTCGCCGAAGAACGAGTAGCCGCGCACCGTCTTCGCCCCCGGAACCGAGAGCATGGTGGTGGCCAGCGGATAGGTCACCTGGTTCTCGACTATCTGCGGCGCCTGGCCGGGAAAGCTGGTTCTGATGATGACCTGGGTGTCTGAGAGATCCGGCAAAGCGTCCACTGGCGTGTTGCGCAACGACCAGATCCCTAAAGCGGTGATGAACAGGGTCGCCAGCAGCACCAGGAAGCGGTTGCCTATCGACCAGTGAATCAGGCGCGCGATCATGGCAGCTCTCCTTGCTTGTCGAGCCGCTCTACTTCCAAGCCAGAGTCCGTCTGACGAGCACCGATGCGTACGTGATCCCCAGGCTTGAGTCCCGCAGCTACTTCAGGGCTGGCCAGCGGAAATGCCATGGTCATGCCGGGCATGTTCAGGCTCTCGAATGGACCGTGCTCCAGGGTGACCTCCTCAGCGTCCAGGGCACGAATCACGCCATGGGCCTCATGTAGTTCCTTCTTATTGTCCTGCTCGGCATGGCTGGCCATGACACCCTGTAGGCTGGCCTCCGAATCGATGAGGAACTGGCCGGAGGTAACGACCGCCTGACCCTCCTCAAGACCGGACAACACCTCCAGACGCCCATCAGCCTCGCGGCCCAAGGTTATTTCCAGGGGGCGGTAGCGCCCATCGCCTTCTACCAGCATCACCAACGCACGCTTCCCGGTGCGAATCACGGCTTCACTCGGCACAAGAAGCGTGGATTGTTCGACGGCACTGTTCAGGCGTACGGCGGCGAACATGCCGGGGCGCAACTTACCGGCAGGGTTGGGTAGCTCGCTGCGTACCGTGAGCGTGCGTGTTTGCGGATCGGCACTCGGCAGCAAGGCTATGACGCGGCCCAGCAGCGGTCGATCAGGAAAGGCCGTCAGGTTGGCGCGGATCTCGTCCCCGACCTGGATACTTCCGGCCATGGCCTCGGGTATCGCCGCATCGAGCCAGACACTGGATAGCCCGTTAATCAACGCCAGATCCTGCCCGGCTTCGACGGTCATCCCGGCGCGTACCTGCAAGGCTTGGAGCTCGCCGCTGATAGGTGTGGTGAGGGTTTGCACCGCCCGTGGTTTGCCGCTGCGGCGGACCTGCTCGATCAACGTTTGAGGCATGCCAAGCAGGCGCAGGCGCTCTTGGGCCGCACTTATCAAGCGAGTGTCAGCGGTACGCAGTACCGCCAGGAACTCCAACTGCGCGGCGGACCATTCGGGAATCAGCAGGTCGACCAGGGGGGCTCCGGCAGGCAGCACATCGCCCGGGGCGCGACCGTAAACCCGCTCGACGAATCCGCCGGCGCGGGCCTGGAGGTTCGCCACTTCTCGCTGGTTATAGGCCAGGGAACCCACCGCCTCGATATCCGAGGGCAGTACACCTCGGATCACCATCGAGGTTCGCATTCCGAGGTTCTGCACGGCTTGAGCGGGGATGCTCAGGACAGACGGATCCTGCTCGGATCCTGCGTATTTAGGGACAAGTTCCATATCCATGAAAGGTGACTTGCCCGGTTTATCGAAGCGCTGCTCAGGCTGCATAGGGTCGTACCAATAGAGCACCTTGCGCTCTTCCGTCGGTGCGGAGCTAGGTAGTAGCTCGTGTTTGGCTTGCCACTGGGCCAGCCAGTAGCCACCGCCCGCCGCGCCAATGCCCACGGTCAGCACGGCGACCGCAAAACCAAATGTCGATATCTTCATTTCAGGCCCTCCACATAGGCGTAGTACAGGCTTGCGGAGAGCTGGCTCAACTTGCGCTGCTGTTCAATCTGCCGCAGCTGCGCCTCAATCAGGTCGCGCTGGGCAGTAATAACGGATGTGAGCTGGCTGTTACCGGCTTGGTAGGCGGCCAGTTCGAGATCGGCCCGTTTGCTTGCAAGCGGGATCAAGGTTTTTTCGGTGCGTGACAAGGTCCTGCGCAGTTGCTCAAGCTCGGCAATACCGCCTTCCAGCTCAGCCTGATGGGCGCGCAGTAATGCTTCCTGCTCGGCTTCCATCTGCGACACGCTTTGTTGTCTGGCGTTGATCTTGGGCCCCTGACGTGTGCCTACGAACAACGGCAGGTCGAACGTGAATTGCACCATCACCATATCGCCGAACTGGTTGTCGCGATTGTTGTAGGCAAACTCAACACCCCAGTCGGGGGTCTTCTCGGCGATGGCCTCGTTCAGCTCGGCGCTAGCCTCGCCGACTCGGGCGGAGGCAGCGCGCAACTCAGGGTGTGAGGCAATGCGTTGCTGCAGGTGCGGTGCCACCAGGTTCAGATTGGGAACACCTCCTTGCAAAGGCTGGTCAGCCTCGTTGCCTATCCAGCGGCGCAGCTTGGCACGAGCTACTGCCACATCGCGATTCAGTTCATCTCGCCGATCTTGTAACGCCAAAGCTTCCTGGTCGGCCTGCAACAGCTCGCCAGGCTGAGCACTACCGCCGGCAATTAGCGATTGCACGGTCGAGCGGAGCATCTCGATCTGACGGTCCAGTTGATCGAAGAGGCCAACACTGCGTTCGGCGTAGTACACGTCCAGCCAGCTCACTGCCGTCTGGCGCTTGATTTCCAACTGCATGGCACGCTGCTCGGCCTCGGCCCGCGTCATGGAGGCTTCGGCCAGTTGGCGACGGGCCAGACGCTTGTCGCCGTTTGGTACCTCCTGCATGAGTCCAATGCGGCGCATGGTCATGGAGTCACGATTAAGTGTGTAACGGTCAGGGCCTTCGATCGGCAGGTTGTCGATGCCTATAATCAGCTTGGGATCGGGCAAGGCGTCTGCGGGCCCTACAGCCTGCTGTGCCGATGCCACCTGCGCCTGGCGCGCGAGGTTCTCAGGGGCACTCTGTTCGGCCAGAGTTTGGGCTCGTTCGAAGGTTAGGGGCTGCGCCTGCGCGGCAAGCCAGGGAGCTGCCCAGAATGCGGCAGCCAACACACCGAGAAAGCCACGGCGTGGAAAAAGGAAAGCGGACATGCTTTCGCCTCCAATGCGATTGATCGAAGTCGCGACTACGAAACGTGACCGCGACGATGCGCCTGACTGTAAGGCGCGGGATGATCACTGCATTAGACGAAACGAGGAGGGCGCCAGAGTCCTGCGGGCTCTCGCTTAATCACCGACTGGGTCAGCAATATCTCGGGGCGTGAGGGGAGAGGGGATATGCTCTTGATCACGGTGGTCTGGAGAAGTCCTCCGGTCTTGCATTCCTGGCCGGGTTTGCAAGGGGACTTCTTGGCCACCCCATCAGACTTGTCCATTTGCTCGCAGCACGGAGCATCGGCCATTGCATGGCCCTGATGATCGGCGCTCTGCATCGGGCAAGGTTGTGCCGGCATGCTGAAAGCCACACCGCCGAAGGTCGGCAGCACGAGGCTAGCAATCATTAGCAGGATCAATCCAATCCGACGCACAGCAATTCACCAGGCGGGGCAATAGGCCGACGATAGCAGATTGCCCCCGAGCCATGAATGCTCCTTTTGACGATAACAGCACTTCGTTGATTTGGATCAAATAGAGTGTCTAGTCTCACAGGGCGAGCTGATTTTGTAGCGGGTGAGATTTCAATCGAGCAAGCGATAGAGTTCAGGCCAAAGAGGATTCTATAATCACTCTATAATGCCTGGTCAGGGCTTAGAGCGATACTTGATGTTCTGCCTCGCAGGACGTGGCAAAAAGGGCTGAGCCCCCTTGGTTCAGAGCCGCCCAAGTTATGGGCCTCCTTTTGGCCGAAAGCAGCGCTAGTAACTGGCCAACTCTGACCGATGGCGATCACTGTGAAGTGTTGCTCTAAATGGCTCACCGCTACACAAATTAATGACTCGCCTGAAGGACCTCCTTGGCTACTATCTCTATATAGTCGTAGTAGGAGTCCGGCACACAAAATTTGAATCTTTCTCGCGCCACCAGTGGCAGAGTACCGTTATTGTTTATGCAAATTTGCACAAGCGCAGTCAAAACACTTCCTCTAATATCAAGTTTTTCGTCAACTTTCTTGTATATTGCTTTGTACTGCATAAAATACTGTTCGTCGTTATTCATATGAGCCCTACTTAATCACCCCAGCCTGAAAGTCTGCTACGGCCCAGTAGTTGACATTATCTGACCTGATCTCGAAATTATTCCCCGGGGATCTTTACCACCAGCGGCCAGCGATCATGGAGCCATTCGTAATCTGCAGGAGGTTCGGTGGTTATCACATAGACGCGTCTCTCCTCGCCCTCCCCAATTACAAGACATTCAAGCGCGCTGGATTCTGGGACATCGAACCAATGCGATACTCGATTCTTTTCGCCGGGCCGCCCCTCCTTCTCCATGAACCGCTGAACCATCGCGTAGCCATGTCGCGGACTGTATTTCTCCCAGCCGCCGGCTTGGACTGTACTGAGCCTTGCCCAGCCGCCCTGTGGACCTTTTCCCGACTCGTCCTTCCTACGCCCCCAGCTAATCCAATCGAGCTGCCCGCTGCCCTCTAGTAAAACCGGCATAGCGGCCTTGGGATTCGGAAAATAGATCTTCCATATTTTGTCTGCCTCGCGAGCTTCTACGCCGCCACACATGCTGATCTCCTCACAACAAGCTCGATCTATTGCACTAGACTCACTTCGCCAGGATGGCATTCCCTTCGAATGGAGCTCGAACATGCGCTACGTCAGATACATCGCGATTGCCCTCGTCTCTTCCTTGCTCACTGCCTATGCAGTCTTGAGGTTTGGGTCACCAGCAACTGTGGAGTCGCCTCCACAGGTTGTACGTCCTCCTTTGAGAGTAGAGCACCATGCGGGGCATCTGCTGGTCTGGGGAGGGTGGGAAACCAAAGAAGGTTACGAGGCCCCAGGTATCAATGCCGTCGAGATACGCTGTGATCGTTCTAGCGCTCGCTGCAACGAAGCATATGCCTCTATTCTTCATCACACCGAGGGCGAAGATCTGGAGGCCCAAGTGTTTGACTACGTCGTTGAAGCCAGTAGTCGCAGCTTTGGCCGGGGTGTATCCTAAGGCTACTTGCTCCGAGACTTTGTTGGCATCCGCCTCCCCTTGGAGACACATGAAAAAGCCCGCTTTATGGCGGGCTTTTTGTTTGGCGCTTAGTGGCCGTAATCCCCCGCTTGCGACAGGCAGATATTGGCCGGAAGAATTTATCTAGCCCTACGCACTCCAGACTACTCACTCCATGCCGTGCTGCTCCGGCCGAAAGATTTGCAGCATTCTGGTGGCGCTGATATCCAGCTCTGCCCGTGTTGACTGCGAATGAATCAGGCGGATGGTAATGCCAGCCTGCATCGCGTCCCACATCTCATCAGCCGTAGTGCCCGGGGTAATGTCGAGCTGAATGGTTTCGCCGACTTTTCGGGTGACAGTAAGACCCATTTGTACGCCTCCTTGCGTGAGAGATGCTCAAAGACTAGCTGCCAGTCCGTAACTCACCAGCCCGCGAATGCGAGCAAGGTCACACGGCTTACCAAAATGGAATTTGCTTAGAGCTCAGCTATCAGGGACGGAATCAGCACTCATCATCGACCATTCCCGGCAAGAAGCAGCCGCTTGAATGTGTCTACGAAACTAGGAGCGATTCAAACCACTATGTCCTAATTTTCCTTTATCTCGGCATGACCCCTAATTGCGCTTCTGGATTCATGTTCGTCCGTGAGGCGCGAGGGTTTCTCATAGTACGGAGCTTCGCGCTCCGTACTGGTGACTGGCTGTAGGCTTACCCCTCAAAACCGCAAGGGCATCTTCGGAATGCAAACCGGGCATGGCCGAAGCGCAACCCGTACACAGGAAGAGTATTTAGCTCCAAGCACAGAGAAGATGGTTCACTACGTCTAACCAGATCTGAGTTGCGTCAGCTGTGGACGACTGAGGCGTTCCGTGATTTTTGCCGGTCGCACATCATGTGGTACGCGGAGCAACATCCCCATCATGTCTTCGGTGTTCGATATCCGTTTCGCTTTCCCCGCTGGTAAGCGCTTACCAGCAGGTATCCGACAGTTGGTAAAGGGGGCAGGGGAGCAGTCCCATAGCAAACCCCACAGATGTGCAACACTGAGTGCAGGGTCTTTAGCGCAGGTGCCCGACCATGAACCAGGAATTGCTAAAGCTCGTCACTGAGAAGGTGCTGTTGGCAGGGAAGCTCCTTGCAGCCGAGTGGGATCTTCCAGGCGGGCCGCGTGGCTACGGCGACAAGGCAGAAGTAGACGCCGAAATCGAAGTGGTACTGCGCAGGGGGCTCCTTGACCTTCTGCCATGCGATTTCTGGGGAGAAGAAACAGGCTCCAGCCTGGCTGGCCACGAGTATTGTTGGGTTGTAGACCCCAACGATGGAACCAGCGATTTTCTACAAGGGCATAAAGGATCTGCAGTTTCAGTAGGGCTTCTGCGCAATGCGACGCCCGTTCTCGGTGTGGTCTACGCACCGGTCACTCCAGATCTGGGGCCCGATTGCATCTCATGGGCGGAAGGCTGCGGAAGCGTTATCCGCAATAACCACAAAGTGAGCGCTCAGCTTGCGCATCGAGCTCTGGACGCGGGCTGCCAGGTCCTGGTGAGCACTGCGGCAATTAACAAGCCAGAACTCAACGCCGAGCTGTGCGCGCCCGCAGCTTTTGTTCCTTCCCCCAGCATTGCGTATCGCTTGGCTCGCGTAGCCGCCGGCGACGCTATTGCGGGAATTTCTCTCGTGCCGGTCTCGGCTCATGACGTCGTTGGTGGCCATGCTCTGCTAATCGGGGCTGGCGGTGTGTTGCTTAACGAAGATGGCGTAACAGTGACTTACGACTCAGAGGCCCGGATGAAAATAGTGTCGCTACGTTGCTTTGGTGGCGCCCCCAGTGTGTGTAGCGCGTTAGCCCACAGAGAGTGGGGAAAGCTCTTTTGAGGGCTCGGACGAACGATCTTTACTGATGAATATGCATATATTTTTGCACTTTTCACCATGACAGCTTAAGGCCTCTAGAATAAGGGTTCCAGTGCCGGCAGATGTGCTGTTCTGCAGATTTATTTGCAGATTTAGGCGGGCAGCAGGTCCCTTAGCTGTCACTTTCTTCATTAGGCACCGTGGCGGTGTAGCGGATTACATCACGGATGCGAAGAGCGGCTTGTAACTCCAAAACATTGAGGTTCGGTGAGGCAAGCCTGGCAGAGGTGTTACGGATCCACTGGAGCGATGCCGATCGTAACTGATCAACCTCCATTTCACTCCACCCGTCCTGCCGCATTCGAACAAGGGCTAAATCAAACACCGGCTGGAGGAGTCCGCGGATGTGGTGGTCGGACAATCCTGGTCGCCCTCCCAGGGTACATAGCAGAGGTACGGCCTCGTCGTCGGAGGGCAGGGGAGGTAGGTTTAAAATGCGCCGGTAACGTGCAAGGTAAACATCCAGGTACTCCTGCGGCGCACGAACTCTGTCTATCAACCGGCCGCCTTTACGCAAATAGAGCCACCAGAGACCAGCAGCGTCCCTGCGAAAATCCTTCATCGCCGGAGCGTCGCGCCCTGTACCTGATAAATCGGATACGTTCAGGTACATGGCGTAAACGGTGGCGAGGATGAATAACGTCCGCTCATGTCGGACGTCTTCTGAAGCCATACCAGCTGCTGTATCAATCACGTATAGCCATTGATCCTTGCTCAGCGAACGCGCTCCATCGTTCCGCAGGATACGGCCTCCACGAGTAGGAAGGCGTCTAGATGCGAATGGGTTGACGTTGGTTAGATCCTCACCAACGGCATAGACAAAGAGGCATTTGCACACAGATATGCACTTATTAAGGCTTGCCTGAGATAGGCCCACTGGTGGACCGGATAGCGGAGGAGGTGCGGATCCTGAGGAGGCAGATCGATCGCGTTTTGGACTGTGCCAATTGAACGGCCGCCAGTCTCCATTGACCATGTAGCTGTCTGACTCATGCGCCATCCTACTGCCAATGCGAGTGAACCTACCCCTTACGACCGGCCCAACCCAGCTGTTCGGCGGTTTAAGGCAGAATGCTATGAAGCTCTTGCTATCCGAGTGGTTTAACTCGAGGAGCGGCTTCTGGGCCTCCAGGAGCGACCAAAGAAGTAAGCACTCTGCATGATTTCGGTAGCTGTTGAATGTTGTCTCGTTGTCGCTGCAGGTTTTTAGGAAAGCACGTACTGCAACGTATCCCTCCTTGGCGCGAAACGCCGCTGGAAACCCTTCCAGAAATGCGCGCACCTCAGGTAGCTCATATCGCAGCTCTGGGGATTGAAACTCGAGCTTTTTGAAGCGAGTAAGCACCTCAAAAAGAGGTTGTGGCGCGATCTTCATGACGTTGATCCCGGCTCTAAGCCCTAAGAGCCATCGGCGTGCGTACCCGAGCGCGACGTGCGTTGTACTCATTCAGGCTAGTACCGGGTGCTTAGGGGATCAACTGATCGAGAGATGCGTGACCGAATCGAATGGACGCTCCGGTGAACTGAAGATTAGAAACGGCGAAACACGTGAACCAAAGATTCGAAATGGAACGGCAATCCATGAACTGAAGATTAGAAATCGGATTTTTTCGTGAACCAAAGATTGGAAACGGGAGGGCACAGAGTGAACCGAAGGTTAGAAACGGAGAGCTCAATCCCGTTTCGAATCTGTAGTTACCAGAAATTCGAATCTTTAGTTCAGATCACTAAAACGTGGGGGCTGCACAGGCCCTCATGGATATACGTAATTTAACATAATATACATTATGCGAATATGCGTTACGCAGATCGCCGAGGTAGAGGCTCCGCTTTCGACGTAAAAAAGAAACCGGGACGAGCCCGGTTTCTCTCTGGTCTTCCAACTTGGCAGTCAGCCTCCGCTGCAACCGGTCCCCATCACCTGATAACGGATAGTGTGCTGCACGCCTTGCGAGTCTTCATAGGTCATCTCCACCGGCACCGCACGGCAGACGTTTGGAATTTCCCCATGCGATACCACGCGAGCCACATCCAGATGCATGCCGTAGTAGTAATCGCTCGCTGCGTCTGGCGCCGGTGTGCTGGCTTTGGCGGCTGCCATCGCCTGAGTGGTCATCAGGGCGCCGAGTGCAAAGAACATGATGCTTTTCATGAGACTTTCCTCAACAGGATTTGGGCGGTCACTTCAGGCCTGGAAATCGGTCGACATGGCCAGGTCTCGCCACTCGTTCAGTTCGCTGACGACAAACTCGTTCTTTGCTTCGATACGAGCCACGGTATCGCTGCCAAGCGGCAGGCGCTGAGGCGGCTTGGGCGCGTTGACCAAAGCGAGCATGGCTTCGGCAAATTTCACCGGATCGCCTAGTTGGGTGTGGTTGTAGTCCTTCGCGAAGCGCCGCATTGCGCCAACCGTGTCGTCATAGTCGGCCAGTTCCAGTGCGGTCTTGATCAGCGATTGCTCGTCGAGAAAGTCGGTACGGAAAAAGCCCGGCTCGACCACGGTCGCGTGAATGCCCAGCGGCGCGACCTCCTGATGCAGCGCCTCAGTGATGCCTTCTATGGCGAACTTCGTCGAGCCGTATACGCCCCACCCTACGTACGCCTGATAACCACCAATGGAGGAAATGTTGATGATGTGGCCGGAACGTTGGCGACGCATGTGCGGCAGTACCGCTCTGATCACATTCAACACGCCGAACACGTTGGTGGCGAACAGGCGCTCGGTTTCGCTGGCGCTCGTCTCCTCGACTGCGCCAAGCACGCCGAAACCGGCGTTGTTGATCACGACATCGATACGCCCGAAGCGCTTGATGCCCTCAGCCACGGCCTGCTGGGTTTCGCTTTCGCTGGTCACGTCCAGACGCACCGCCAGCAGCTTGGGATGGTTGCCAAGGCGCGACACGACTTCTTCAGGTTTGCGGGCCGTAGCAATTACCGCGTCACCAGCACGCAGAGCGTGTTCTGCAATCAGAGAGCCAAGACCGCGGGAAGCACCAGTAATGAACCAAGTACGCATATCAACTCCTCCTGTCTTTGGCCTGCACCATTGCGGGCCTTCTTGATGAGTTGACGCCACTTTAAAATCCCGTTATTGCTGTGATAATCCCAATAAAATTGAATGGCCTTGTGAATTTCGCTCATATATGAAGCCAGTATCCGCGGCAGATCTGTCGATCTTTCTCAGCATCGCTCAGCACCTCAGTCTTAGCCGGGCTGCGATTGACCTCGGGCTCTCGCCATCGGCATTGAGTCACGCACTACGAACACTGGAAACCCGCCTGGGGGTACGCCTGTTCAACCGCACGACTCGGAGTGTGGCGCTGACCGAGGCCGGTGAACGCCTCTACTCAAGGGTCAGGCCAGCCTTTCGCGATATCGACGATGCCTTGGAGGATCTCAACAATTTTCGTGACAAGCCTTCCGGCAACTTGCGCATTACGGCTGGCCGGCCAGCGGCTCAGCTGGTGTTGCTGCCAATGGTCAGCAAGTTTCTTCAGGCCTACCCAGACGTACGTGTGGACATCGTTACCGACGATGCGCTGGTGGATGTGGTCTCAGCAGGCTTCGATGCAGGAGTGCGGTTTGGCGAGCGGCTAGAGGCGGACATGGTATCCCTGGCTATTGGCCCATACATGCGCTCGGTGGTCGTGGGCTCGCCAGAATTTCTACGGCAACACCCTACTCCACAGAAACCCCAGGACCTGCACGGCATACCTTGCATCCGCCATCGATTTCCCAGCGGTTCGTTTTATCGCTGGGAGTTCTCTCAGGCCGGCGTAGAGCTGGAAATCGATGTGGAGGGACCTCTGATTCTGAGCGACGTAGGTCTCATGGTTGACCCGGCGCTTCAGGGCGTTGGCCTGGCCTACGTTTTCGAGGGCATGGTCAGCGAACATCTCGCTTCGGGGCGCTTGATCCAGGTATTGGAGTCTTGGTGCCCTTTCTATCCCGGATTGCACCTTTACTATCCGAGCCGACGACAGGTTCCGGCGGCGCTCAAGGCCTTCATCGAATTCGCCCGAGACACTCGTCGACATGGCTCATGAGCCCATTCGGCGCTGGCAATTTCCACTGACCCGTTCTAATAATATGTTAGTTGTAATTCCAGCTGAGCTAGCCGCATGCCCTATTAAGCTCATCTGCATAATCGGCACGCTGGCAATAAAGTACATTCGGCTCCCGAACGATGCCGGAGCGGCTTATGCGTCAAGACCACCTAGATGGTTTGCTCACCTTTATTGCCGTTGCTGAGGAAAAAGGTTTTTCTGCAGCGGCAGTGAGACTCGGAGTATCGCCTTCGGCGGTAAGCCAGAGCATTCGCAACCTCGAACAGCGTCTTGGGCTAGTGCTTTTCAACCGCACTACCCGCAGCGTTTGCCTGACCGAAATCGGCGAGCGTTATTTGGAGCGCGTGCAGCCAGCGCTCGAGCTGCTCAAATCGGCCTCCCAGGAACTGGGCCGTGAAGCCGATCACCCATCAGGCCTGCTGCGGATCAACGTGCCGCGAGCAGCCTATCTGATCATTCTGCAACCCGTGTTACGGCGCTTCATGGCGGCTTACCCAGAGATCAACCTGGAAATTCGGGTGGAGAATCTTCTGGTTGATATCGTGAGCCAGGGCTTCGACGCAGGCATCCGCTTCGGCGACGCAGTCGAAAAAGACATGGTTGCCATCGCTGTCGGCCCTACGCTTCAGGCGCAGGTCATTGCCTCGCCTACTTATCTGGTGCAGCACGGCGTACCGACGCATCCCCAGCAGTTGACGATGCATAACTGCATCGGCTACCGCCACACCACGAGCGGCCAGATCGAGCGCTGGAATTTTTCTCGCGGTGATGAAAAGTACGATCTGACACCGAGAGGCAGATTGATACTCAACGACTCGGAAATTCTCGTGCGTGCCGCTTTGGAGGGGCTGGGAGTTGCCTACATGATCAACGGTTACATCGAGGCGCTGGTGGCACAGGGGCGACTCGTGCGTCTGCTGGCCGATTGGAGCCCTACCCTCCCTGCCCTTCACCTCTATTACCCCGACCGTCGCCGCGTTCCCGCAAAACTACGTGCGCTGATCGACTTTCTGCGCCACGAGCGTGACGCCACGCATCAGCAGCAGATCGAAGCACCGCTACTGCTCTGAACCTCATTCATGCCGCACGGCAGGCTTCAGAACAGCACGCTGGTCGAGTTTTCGCTCACCCTGCCCTTATTCATCCACACGACTCGATCTGCCGCCAATATGGCCGCAGGCCGATGGGCAATTACGATACGGGTCTGCTGCGGACGTAAGGCAGCGATGCTCGCCAGCACCTCGGCTTCGGTCTGTGGATCGAGTGCAGAGGTCGCTTCGTCCATTATCAGTACGGGGGCATCTACCAGGAGCGCGCGCGCCAATGCCAAACGTTGGCGCTGACCGCCGGAGAGACGCGCGCCGTAAGCACCGACCTGCGTCTCATAGCCATGCGGTAACTGCAGGATAAAGTCGTGCGCACAGGCGGCTTTGGCCGCAGCGATCACCTCCGCCTTGCTGGCCGTCGGGCGCGAATAGGCAATGTTCTCCCAGATCGAGCGATTCAGAAGCGTGGGCTCCTGGGTTACGACTGAAACTTGCTGTCGCAGCGTAGCCAGCGGCAGCTGCGCAATATCGTGACCATCCAGCAGAATGCGCCCAGCTGAAGGCTCGTAAAAGCGCTGCAGCAAACGCGCAATGGTGGACTTTCCAGACCCGCTGGCGCCGGCAATGGCGACTGTTTCGCCTGGCTTGATCTGTAAATCCAGGCGATTCAACACGGATACCCGTCCCTGGGGGTAGGCAAAGCTCACCCCATCGAACACCACTTCTCCTCGCCAGGAAAGATCGACAAGAACTGGCTCGCGCGTTTCCTCTCGCGGCAAAGCCGTCAGCAACAGGGCATCTGCTGCATCCTCCAGGCCCTTCTGCGCAACTCGCAGGTTTTCCCCGAAGCCCCGCAGGTAGCCAGCCATCAGAAGAAAAGACGTTACGGCAAAAGCGACATCGCCTGGCCCCGTCTCGCCCCTCGCCCATGTGTAGAGCGCTACGCCGCTCAAACCCGTCAACAACAGAAGCAGTAGGAGATTTTGCACCAGCCCCAGATCGACGAAACGCCGCCAGGCAGTGGCTGACGACCTACCCCAGAGTCTGGCAATTTCTTCCATGTGATTGCTTTCACGTCGTTCTGCCGTAAATCCCTTGATCGTTACCGAAGCGGCCAGAACGTCAGCGACGATTCCGCTGAGATGACTGTCCGTAGCATTGGCCTGCAAGCTGGCCGGCCGAATCCAATGCATACCCACCAGCAGATTGCTCGCTATGAAGGCCAGTGCAACCAGCAGTGCCAAGACACCGGCAATAGGCTCTCGCCAGCCGATCATGACGATCAGGCCAAGCAACACCACCAGTGCGGGCCCGAGATGGATGGTAGTCGCGTCAGTGACGGCGTCATACCCGTCCATCGCGCGACGTATGCGTCTTACCGTCTCGCCGGTGGCTTGGGTCGCATGCCAATCGGCTGGCGCCGACAGAACATGATCGAATCCCTGCAGCAGAACTGTTTGCATGTTTCGAGCGGCCAGCGGAATCCATAGACGGTGGGCGAGATTCCGGCTGATCGCAAACCCCGCAAAGGCCACCAGAAGCACTACCCAGCTCTGCCAGACAAGCGCCTGGTCAGCACTCTCGGCCACACCTTCAATCAACCGCGCGGATGCCCAGGGTAGCAAGAGGTCGAAACCCGTGGCGGCCAGCGTCAATGTCAGACCGAGAAAGAAGTATCCACTACGACGCATCCAGAGGCTGGCTACGAAACCAAGCACCCTGCGATAGGCTATGGGTCTGACGTAAGCGTCCATAACGTTCCTCCGAAGACTGTTCAATCGCAGCGGCGCGACTTGGGCGAAGATGGTCGACTGCAGACGCTGATTGAACAATACGCCTGGAAGCTCAGAGGCTTTTAAGTGCTACTTACGAATAGAGCGATTGATCAGTTGGGCTTCAGTACGCCGGGGAATTTCGAGGTGCAGAACCGACAGTTCGCTTGTCGCTCAGGCCTGACGTGAGTCTGTGATGTACCTACACTCCATCTGCTCGCGATCGATCTGATTGAGAGCCTCGGCCATACCCGTGTGGCTTGCGCGAAACCAAAGATACCGCTCGACTTTTGGGAGGGCTCATCATGGCCAATACCGCCATGGGCAGCATGCTCATCGAATACAAGCGTTGGGCAGACAAGCTTTTTCTGAACAGTGTCGCTGAACTCCCCGCCGAGGAACTCACTCGCGAACATGCAGGCCCTATCAAGACCATCATTGCAGTGCTGAACCATATGTACGTGGTGGATCGAATCTGGCAAGCCCACCTGGAAGGCCGTGAGCATGGTTTCACGTCACGTCAGGCGATGCCCTATCCAGACCTCTCCGAATTGCGTCAAGCTCAACTGGAGGTCGATAACTGGCTCATTGAGTGGTATGCCAGGCAGAGCGAAGCGACATTGGCCCGTAGCATCGATTTTGCCTTCGTCTCCGGCAATCGCGGCAACATGACTGCCGAAGCCATGGTTTTGCATCTCGTCAATCATGCGACCTATCACAGAGGCTGGCTCGTGCAGATGTACTTCGAGATACCGGCCATGCCCCCGATGACAGACCTTTGTGTGTATCTGACCGAAGCGCAGCCCGGATCGTTGACTAACTGCTAACCGCTCATGTGCTCAACTATCTTGCTCCTGAGCCAACGCTCGGCGGGGTCATTGTCGGTTACCCCACCCCAGACCATGGACAGATCCGACGTCACTATCGGAAACGGAGGGTCGTCGGCGCGTAGGTGGGTTCCTTCGATCAAGGCCGCAGCGGCGTAATCGGGCACCGATGCCAGCAATTCCGTCCCGGCCAGAATAGAGCGCAGCCCGCTGAATTGCGGTACCGCCAGTACGACCCGGCGCGAGCGCCCCAACTTGGCCAGGTCGTTATCGATATTGCCAGTCAGATCGCCCGAAAAGGACACCAGTGCATGCGGCCGTGCGCAGTAATCGTCCAGCGTCAGCGGCCCAGGACGACTATCGCCTCTTAGCACCTTGACCTTCAACTCACGCAGTTTCCGGCGTTTCGCGTTGGCAGGCAGTTCAGCGGTGTAGCTGACTCCAACGGAAATTTCTCCCGAGGCCAGCATGGGCGACATGAGAAGGAAGTTGACGCGCCGAACGACGATCACGACTTCTGGCGCTTCTTCCCGCAATTGATTAAGCAGCGCAGGGAACAGTCCGAACTCTGCATCGTCGGACAGGCCGATGCGGAACGTGTCCCGGTTAGTGGCCGGATTGAATTCGCGGGCCCTGCTGACCGCGCAGGAGATGGTATCCATTGCCGGCTGCAGCTCTTTGAGAATTGCCAGTGCGCGTGCCGTTGGCTCGAAGCCGCGCCCGTTGCGTACTAACAGCGGGTCGTCGAAGAGATCACGTAATCGCGCCAGAGCGGCGCTGACCGCGGGTTGGCCCAGGAACAGCTTTTCTGCTGCGCGGGTGAGATTCTTCTCGAACATCAGCGTTTCGAAGATCACCAGCAGGTTCAGATCGACACGGCGTAAATCGTTGCGATTCATGGGCGGACCTCGTGGAGTGCAACCTGACAAGCATTAAAGCACCACCTTTCTGCACGCTCTTCAATTTGCCTGTGTGGGTTGCTGCAGTTCAAGCCAGAGGGCAGGCCGGCGCTCCCACATTGTTAAGGCTCTCTTAAAGCGTCATGCAGTTGCGATGGCTAATGGTGCGACATGTGCTGGGCAATACTCGACGCAATGACCGAATAAGCGGCGAGGCGTCATGACAGACATAATGCAGTTGTTGCTGGCGACGGATGAGTTGGAGGCGAATAAGCAGGACGCTGTGCTGGCGACCGTGGTGAAGGTGGAAGGCTCTGCATATCGCCGCCCTGGCGCGCGCATGCTAATCCCGGTTGCCGGTGGTGCTGTCGGCACGGTGAGCGGCGGCTGTCTGGAGCGTGATCTCATCAGCAAAGCCTGGTGGCTTACCGATTCAGGCAAACCCACAGTCCGCACTTACAGTACCGGTGCCGAAGGTGACGAAGCCGACGAGGAAGAGGATCTGACCTTCGGCCTGGGCTGCAACGGCACTGTCCATATTCTGTTGGAGCGAGTTCAACACAACGCAGTACCTTTGCCGCTCTGTCTGTTGCGGCAAGTCCACAGACTGGGCGCTCCGGCGGCTCTTGCCACAGTGATCGCGAGCAGCGATGAGAGCGTTCGCCTGGCCGACCGAGTCGCGATCGATCCAACCGGTGTTGTGCACCTAAGCATCCGCCAGGACTCCCTCGCGAAAGCGCTGGAGGTCGACTTGCGGGCCGTCATGCTGCATCAACGCTCGGCCCGCCAGCGTTATAGCCTGGAGGGTGGCGAGGTGGAGGTGCTGTTCGAGTACCTGATGCCGCCTCCTAGATTGGTAGTTTTCGGTGCGGGTCACGATGCGCAGCCGCTGGTAAGTCTGGCTTCCCAGCACGGCTGGCAGGTTACGGTGATTGACGCCCGCAGGCATTTTGCTCGCAAGGAGCGCTTTCCCGGCGCCGTTCAGGTGGTGCATCTGGAGCTGGAGCAACAAGCGGACCTGGGCGCGATACTCAATGCAGCTGCAGTAGTGATCATGTCGCATAGCTACCGCCAGGACAGGCACTGGTTGGAGCACGCACTGCGCATGCGGCCACGTTACATCGGCCAGTTGGGCCCACGTAGCCGCACCGAGCGGCTACTCGCCGATATCGGCCCCTCAAGTCGGCATTATCCGGGCTATGAGCGCCTGCATTACCCCATGGGCCTGGATTTAGGCGGCGACACGCCCGAGAGCGTGGCGCTATCGGTGTTGTCGGAACTGACCGCGTATACGAACGGACGCCAGGGGGGCATGCTCAGGATGCGTGAAGCACCTATTCACGATTGCGTGCCCACCCTGCGCGGCTGACCATGCTCCCTGTCGATCCGCTATCGGCCATCTGAACTCAGTCAGGTAGTACGCAGCTCCTGCGTGTTAATGGGCAAACTGCGCAAGCGCTTGCCGGTTGCGGCGTATATGGCGTTGACCACGGCCGGAGCGATAGTCACCGTCGAAACCTCACCGAGGCCACCCGGGGCCTCGCTGCTTTCAACCGTATGCGTGATCAGCTCTGGAACCTCATTGATCCGCAGCATCCGGTAGGTATCGAAGTTGCCTTGCTCCACGCGGCCATCCTTGAAGGTGATATCGCCGAACAGCGCCGCGGTAAGACCGAAGAAGGTTCCGCCCTGAATCTGCGCCACCACGCTATCGGGATTGATTGGAATGCCGCAGTCGACAACGGTGGTGACCTTCAGTACCCGCACATCGCCGTTGGCACTCACGCTGACCTCGGCCACCTGCGCCGCATAGGTGCTGAAGCAGTAGGTCAGTGCCAGGCCGCGGCCATGGCCCTGTGGCAGGGGGCTGTCCCAATCGGACTTCTCTCGCAACAGCTGCAACACCTTGATTGCGCGTGGATGTTCCTGGAGCAGCGGATAGCGATACTCGAAAGGATCGGCCTTGGCGACATGGATCAGCTCATCGAGCAGGCCCTCGACCATGAAGGCGTTCTGCGTATGGCCGACGCCGCGCCAGAAGGCCGGGGTGATACCAGCCGGCGGCTCATGACGAACGTACTGCACCTTGACGTTGGGGAATGCATACGGCCCGCTGGCATCACGCACGGCATCGCGGTCGATGCCATTGACGAAGGCCGGTGGGGCCCAGCGTGCCAGGATGGAGCCGCCGGTGACCTTGTGCGTCCAGGCTACTGGACGATTCTGCTCATCCAGTCCGGCGCTCAGATGGTTGTAATGAAACGGTCGCAGCGTGCTGTGGCGGGTATCCTCTTCGCGAGACCAGATGACCTTGACCGGGTAATCGACCTGCTTGGCGATCTTCACCGCGTGGATCACGAAATCGATTTCCAGGCGCCGGCCAAACCCTCCGCCGATGAGATGGTTGTGAACCTGCACGGCCTCCTCGGGCAGACCGGTCAACTCTGCCGCAGCTGTCTTGGCGCGAGCTGGCACCTGAATGCCCACCCAGATGTCACAGGCATCCTTGCGGACATGCACGGTACAGTTGACCGGCTCCAGGCAGGCGTGAGCAAGAAACGGCACCTGATAGACCACGTCCAGTCGCGTTGCCGCTTTCTGCAGCGCCTCTTCGGCATTGCCATCGTTGCGGACTTCGACTCCCGCTTGCTCTGAAGCCTTTTGGATATCGCTCAACAACTGCGCGCTGGAAAGCTGGGCATTCGCCCCAGGGTTCCACTTGATCTGCAGAGCAGCCAAGCCCTTGCGCGCTGCGCCCATGTGATCGGCGATGACCGCTACCGCATTATCGGTGCGAATCACCTCGCGCACCCCACGCACAGCCATCGCCGGGGCGGAGTCGACCGCATCGAGTGTTCCGCCGACCACGGGGCATATGGTGATCGCTGCCACCTTCATACCCTCGGGGTGTACGTCGATGCCAAACACCGCCGTGCCATTGACCTTGCTAGGCGAATCGGTGCGCTTGGCCGGTGTGCCTATAAGCTTGAAATCCTTGGGATCCTTCAGCGGAATCGTTTCCGGCAACGGCAGTTTGGCCGCGGCGTCCACCAGTTCGCCGTAGCCTAACTTGCGTCCACTGGAGGGATGCAACACCTCGCCTGCCTCAGCTCTGCAACTGTCAGGCGCGACTCCCCATTGCTGGGCGGCAGCGGCGACAAGTAGTACCCGAGCAGCAGCTCCTGCCTCGCGCAGGGGTTTCCAGTTGCCGGGTACCGAGGTCGAGCCACCGGTTACCTGGAAACCAAGCATGGGATTTGGATAACGCTTGTCATCGGCTGGCGCATGCTCGATGTGCACCTGTTCAAGGCCGACTTCAAGCTCTTCGGCAATCAGCGCTGGCATGGAGGTGTAAGTCCCCTGCCCCATTTCCACTGGCTGGATCGTGAGGTAGATACCGCCTTCGCGATCAATACGGACATAGGCGTTGGGCGCGAAACTCCTCCCTGTCGAAGCCTGAGCATCGCGCATCAGCGGGGGCAGCGAGAAGCTGATCAACAGCCCGCCCCCGACCGCAGCACTGGCTTTGAGGAAATGACGCCGGCTCAGGGCCAGGGGCTCTTGGGACG
This sequence comes from Pseudomonas sp. GD04158, assembly GCF_029834875.1. NCBI lineage: Bacteria > Pseudomonadati > Pseudomonadota > Gammaproteobacteria > Pseudomonadales > Pseudomonadaceae > Pseudomonas > Pseudomonas sp. GD04158. The sequence goes on from NZ_JAODYT010000005.1 coordinate 87,665, forward strand.
AGGTTTTCATGGGGAAGTCCTGCAAACTGTTCATGATTACCCCTCCACCTGCGCAACGGGCTGCCCGGCAGCAGACTTGATGGCTTCGCGTATGCGTACGTAGGTTCCGCAGCGACAGATATTGCCGGCCATCGCGCCGTCGATGTCGCTGTCGCTTGGATTGGCATTGCGCGCCAGCAAAGCGCTGGCGGACATGATCTGACCCGACTGGCAGTAGCCACACTGGACCACCTCATGAGCCAACCAGGCGTCCTGTATGCGTTTGCCGGCCGGCGTTTCCCCAATCGCTTCGATGGTCGTGATCTCGGAACCCACCACCGCATTGATCGGCATAATGCACGAGCGCACCGCGTTTCCATTCATGTGCACGGTGCATGCGCCGCACAATGCCATGCCGCATCCGAACTTGGTGCCGGTCATCCCGAGCACATCGCGTAGCACCCACAGTAGCGGGGTATCGTCATCGACATCCACCTGGTGCTCTTTGCCGTTGACCTTAATCATGTGGGCCATGAGGGAGTCCTCGCTAATCCGATTGGAGCCCGCCTCCTCGAGGCGCTCGGGGGCGCATCTGGCGGGTCAGTGTTATGGGAAGGTGCCGTCTTTACTGGTGAGGTGCAGTCAAAATCCATTCAGCGATGCTCGTTGCATCGGCATCACTGAGCTGGGCCTGCGCAGGCATAGGTATGGCGCCCCAAGAGCCTGAGCTACCACTCTTTATGCTGCTGCCAAGTTGTTCGGCACTCTTGCTGCCGTCCCCGTAACGTTGCGCTATCTCCTGCCAGGAAGGGCCCACTGTGCGTGCTGCAGGCTGATGACATGCCGTGCAAGCGTTGTTCTGCAGCAACTGGGTTACATCGGCATGGGCCATCGGTAGCAACAACAGACCGCTTGTGATGGCAGTAACAACAGGGATCTTGCGCATAGCTATCTCCTCGTCTTATCCATCGGAAGAAGACTAGATAGCCGTTACGCTTCGGAAAACCGCACAATGGTGCAAGAGCCTTGAAGGCAAACTTAATACTCAGGCGTTGGCATGGCCCGGGCAGGTCAGACGACCTTTCATGGCAACCCGCATTCTGCTCTCTCATCGGTCGATCGACAGGGCGCAGGCCACTGAGCATGCTTCGGCGATTGGAGTTCGGCCGTGCTTGCCGAGACGGCAGATGCCCAGCTGAGCCTGGCCCCGCCTGAAATCCGAACCTAATCTCCTCCCGGGCGTTCTAAGCTCTAGCAAGCCACCAAGAGGATTTCATGGATCTGGTCGTTGCCCGTCCCGAAGGTCTTTACTGTCCGCCCGGTGATTTCTACATCGATCCGTGGCGACCGGTGGAACGCTCGATCATCACCCATGCCCATGGCGATCACGCCCGCCGCGGCAATGGTCATTATCTGGCGGCGGCGCCCGGTGAAGGCATTCTGCGCTCGCGCCTGGGCGACGATATCCGCCTGCAGACCCTGGCCTACGGCGAACGCCTCGAGCACCACGGTGTAACCCTGAGCTTTCATCCCGCCGGGCACGTGCTCGGTTCGGCGCAGGTGCGTCTGGAATACCAGGGCGAAGTCTGGGTCGCTTCCGGGGATTACAAGGTCGAGCCGGACGGCACCTGCGCACCCTTCGAGCCGGTGCGTTGCCATACCTTCATCAGCGAATCCACCTTCGGCCTGCCGATCTACCGCTGGCCATCGCAGGCCGAGATCTTCGCCGGTATCGACGCCTGGTGGCGCGCCAATGCCGCCGCCGGCAAGGCCAGCGTGCTGTTCGCCTACGCCTTCGGCAAGGCCCAGCGCATTCTCCACGGCATCGACGCCAGCATCGGGCCGATCCTGGTGCACGGCGCCGTCGAGCCACTGAACGAGGTGTATCGCGCCGGCGGCGTACACCTGCCGCCAACCCGTTACGCCGGTGATATCGCCAGGAACGACCCGCTGCTGCGCCAGGCGCTGATCCTCGCGCCGCCCTCGGCCGGCGGCAGTACCTGGATGCGCCGTTTCGGCGACTACAGCGACGCCTTCGCCAGCGGCTGGATGCTGCTGCGCGGCACGCGCCGGCGGCGTGGCGTGGACCGCGGCTTCGCCCTCTCCGACCACGCCGACTGGCCCGGCCTGCTGTGGGCCATCGAGCAGACCGGTGCCGAACGGGTGATGGTCACCCATGGCCAGGTCAACGTGCTGGTGCGTCATCTGCGCGAGCAAGGCCTCGATGCCCGCGCCTTCCAGACCGAATACGGCGATGAAGACGACGTGGAGCCGAGCCCATGAAAGCCTTCGCCGAACTCTACGCGCGGCTGGACGCCACCACCTCGAGCAACGCCAAGCTGCAGGCGATGCAGGAGTATTTCGCCGAAGCGCCGTCAGCGGATGCGGCCTGGGCGGTGTACTTTCTGGCCGGCGGCCGCCCACGTCAGGTGGTGCCGACGCGGGTGCTGCGCGAGCTGGCCACCCGGCTTTCCGGCCTGTCCGACTGGCTGTTCGAGGAGAGCTACCAGGCCGTCGGCGATCTGGCGGAAACCATCGCCCTGCTCCTGCCCGAATCGCAGCACGCCTCCGAACAGGGGCTGGCCTGGTGGCTGGAAGAACAACTGCTGCCCCTGCGCGGCCTGCCGCCCGCGGAGCTGGCCGAGCGTCTGCCACCTTTATGGGCGCAGCTGGATCGACAAAGCCTGATGGTCAGCCTCAAGCTGCTCACCGGCGCCTTTCGCGTCGGCGTCTCCAAACTGCTGGTGACCCGTGCCCTGGCCGGCCTGGCGCAGATCGACGCCAAGCGTGTGGCGCAGCGGCTGGTGGGGTACACCGATCTGTCGCATCGGCCGACCGCACAGCGCTACCTGGCGCTGATCGCCGCCGAGTCGGAGGACGAACACGCCCAGCGCGGCGGCCAGCCCTACCCCTTCTTCCTCGCCCATCCGCTGCAGCAGCCGCTGGAACAGTTCGACGCTCAGCTGGGGCCGGCCAGCGACTGGCTGGTGGAATGGAAGTGGGACGGCATTCGCGCGCAGCTGGTCAAGCGCGACGGGCGCCTGTGGCTGTGGTCCCGCGGCGAGGAGCTGATCACCGAGCGTTTCCCGGAGCTGCGCGAACTGGCAGAGGCGCTGCCGGACGGTAGCGTGCTCGATGGCGAGCTGGTGGCCTGGAAGGAGCCCACCCCAGGCAGCGGCGCGGTGTTCGGCATTCAGCCCTTCGCCCTGCTGCAACAGCGCATCGGCCGCAAGACCCTGAGCAAGAAACTGCTGGAAGAGGTACCCGCCGCGCTGCTGGCCTACGACCTGCTGGAATGGCGTGGCGAAGACTGGCGCTCGCGCCCCCAGGACGAGCGCCGCGCCCGCCTGGAACTGCTGGTGGCGGAGGTCGGCGATGCCCGTCTGCAGCTCTCGCCGCAACTCACCGGCCGCGACTGGCAGGACTTTGCCCGCCAGCGCGAAGCCTCCCGTGAGCTGGGCGTAGAAGGCATGATGCTCAAGCGCCGCGACTCCCTGTACGGGGTCGGCCGCACCCGCGATCTGGGCCTGTGGTGGAAGTGGAAGATCGACCCGTTCAGCGTCGACGCGGTGCTGATCTATGCCCAGCGCGGCCACGGTCGCCGGGCCAGTCTGTACAGCGACTACACCTTCGCCGTGTGGGACGACTCCACGCCTGGCGAGCGCGTGCTGGTGCCCTTCGCCAAGGCCTACTCGGGCCTCACCGACGACGAGATGCGCAAGGTCGATGCGATCATCCGCAAAACCACCGTGGAGAAATTCGGCCCGGTGCGCAGCGTCACTCCGACCCTGGTGTTCGAGCTGGGTTTCGAGGGCATCGCCCTGTCCAAGCGGCACAAGAGCGGCGTCGCCGTACGCTTTCCGCGCATGCTGCGCTGGCGTACCGACAAGCGGGTGGAGGACGCCGACACCCTGGCCACGCTGCAAGGGCTGCTCTGATGGATCAACCCGTTAGCCGCCGCAGCCTATCCGGCGCCTGGTTCGCCCAGCGCGGCTGGAAGCCCTTCGCCTTTCAGAGGGAGGTCTGGCAGGCGGTCAAGGCAGGCGAGTCCGGCCTGTTGCACGCCTCCACCGGAGCCGGCAAGACCTACGCCCTGTGGTTCGCGGCCCTGGAGCGTTTCGCCACGCCCTCTCCTGCCGAGACCACCAGCCCTCGCCCGCGTAAGAAACCGGTCATGGCGCCGCTGACGGTGCTGTGGATCACCCCGATGCGCGCGCTCGCCGCCGACACCGCGCGCGCCCTGCAGGCGCCGCTGGATGAACTGCAGATTCCCTGGGACATCGGCCTGCGCACCGGCGACACCAGTAGTGCCGAACGCGCCCGGCAGAGCCGCAAGCTGCCGAGTACGCTGATCACCACGCCGGAAAGCCTGACCCTGCTGCTGACCCGCGCCGATGCCCGCGACGCCTTCGCCCACCTGCGCATGGTGGTGATCGACGAGTGGCACGAGCTGCTCGGCAACAAGCGCGGCGTGCAACTGCAACTGGCCCTCGCACGCCTGCGCCTTTGGCATCCGTCGCTGCTGGTATGGGCGCTGTCCGCCACTCTCGGCAATCTCGAACATGCCCGCGAGGTGCTGATGCCCGCCGGGCGCCTGGTGCAGGGCAAGCTGGCCAAGGATCTGCGCATCGACAGCCTGCTGCCGGCCGGCCTGGAGCGCTTTCCCTGGGCCAGGCACCTGGGACTGCGCATGCTGCCGCAGGTGGTCGAGGAGCTGGAGGCCAGCAGCACCGCACTGGTGTTCACCAACACCCGCTCGCAGGCGGAAAGCTGGTACCAGGCCCTGCTCGAGGCGCGCCCGGACTGGGCCGGCCTGCTCGCCCTGCACCACGGCTCGCTGTCGCAGGAGGTGCGCGACTGGGTCGAACAGGCGCTCAAGGAAGGCCGACTGAAAGCCGTGGTCTGCACCTCGAGCCTGGACCTCGGGGTGGATTTCCTGCCGGTGGAACGGGTGCTGCAGATCGGCTCACCCAAGGGTGTGGCCCGCCTCATGCAGCGCGCCGGCCGCTCCGGCCATGCCCCGGGGCGCCCGTCCCGCGCCACGCTGGTGCCCACCCATAGCCTGGAAGTGCTGGAAGCGGCCGCCGCACAAAGCGCCGTGGCCGAGCGCAAGGTCGAGGCACGGCTTTCGCCGGACAAACCGCTCGACGTGCTGGTCCAGCACCTGGTGAGCATGGCCCTGGGCGGCGGTTTCCACGCCGATGCCATGCTGGCCGAGGTGCGCAGCGCCTGGGCCTACCGCAGCCTCAGCGATGACGAGTGGCAGTGGGCATTGGCCTTCATCCGCCACGGCGGCCATTCGCTGACCGCCTACCCCGATTACCGCCGCGCCGAGCCGGACGCCAGCGGCCTGTGGCAGGTGCCCGATGCACGCCTGGCGCGGCGTCATCGCATGAGCATCGGCACCATCGTCAGCGACGCCAGCCTGGCGGTGAAATACTGGAGCAAGGGCGGTGGCGGAGGCTCTCTGGGCAGCGTCGAGGAAGGTTTCATCGCCCGTCTGCGCCCCGGCGATACCTTCCTCTTCGCCGGTCGCCCGCTGGAACTGGTGCGGGTGGAAAACATGACCGTCTACGTGCGCCGCGCCACCAGCCGCAAGGCCGCGATCCCGCGCTGGAACGGCGGACGCATGCCGCTCTCCAGCGAACTGGCGGACGCCGTGCTGGCCAAGCTCGACGCCGCTGCCCAGGAAGAATACGTCGGCCCGGAGATGCAGCTGCTGCGCCCATTGCTCGACGTGCAGCAGGCCTGGTCCGCCCTGCCCGGCGCCGCCACCCTGCTGGCGGAGGTGCTCAAGTCCCGCGAAGGCTGGCATCTGTTCCTCTACCCCTTCGCCGGTCGTTCGGTGCATCTGGGGCTGGCCAGCTTGCTGGCCTGGCGCCTGGCCCGCGAACAACCGCTGAGCGTTTCCATTGCGATCAATGACTATGGCCTGGAGCTGCTGTGCCCCAGCGAGGTGGATTTCGCCGCGCGGCTCACGCCCGCGCTGTTCAGCACGGACGACTTGCTCTCCGACGTGCTCGCCAGCCTCAACGCCGGGGAGCTGGCGCGCCGGCGCTTTCGCGAGATCGCCCGCATCGCCGGCCTGGTGTTCAGCGGCTACCCCGGCGCGCCGAAGAGCACCCGCCAGCTACAGGCCTCCAGTGGACTGTTCTTCGACGTGTTCAGCCAGTACGACCCGGGCAACCTGCTGCTCGGCCAGGCCCAGGAAGAAGTGCTGCGCCAGGAGCTGGACGTGCAGCGCCTGCAACACACCCTGCAGCGTCTGCAATCGCGCCGGCTGGATATCCGTACCGTCAAGCGCGCCACGCCGTTCGCCTTCCCCCTGCTGGTGGAACGCTTTCGCGAAAGCCTGAGTTCGGAGAAACTCGCTGACCGTATCCGGCGCATGGTGGCCGATCTGGAGCAGGCCGCCGGCCCGGGTGGTTATCAGGACCCGGCATTCGCCATCGACGACGAGCGCCCGGCGCCGCGCAAAGGCCGCTCTCCGCGTCAGGGCAAGGACGGCCTGCCCCGGCCACCGGCGCAGCGCCCGAAAAAACGCCGCTGACTAGAGAGGTTTCATGAGCGAGCACCACCCCGGCCATCTGATCGTGTCGCTGGCCGGCGCCGAACTCTGGCTCCTGGCGGACAAGGCCATCTGGTGGCCGCAGCAGCAGGTGCTGCTGATCGCCGACATCCACATCGGCAAGGCTGCCGCCTATCGCGCCCTGGGCCAGCCGGTGCCACAGGGTACTACCGCCGCCAACCTGCAGCGGCTGGACGCCCTGTTGCAGCGTTTCGATTGTCGCCAGCTGATCTTTCTCGGTGATTTTCTCCATGCCCCCGGCTCACGCACGCCGGCCACCCTGGCGGCGCTGGCCGAGTGGCGCGAACGGCATGCCGAGCTGGCCATGACCCTGGTGCGTGGCAACCACGACAAACGTGCGGGCGACCCGCCGGAAGACTTGCGCATCGCAGTGGTGGAAGAACCGCTGTTGCTCGGCCCCTTCGCCCTGCAGCACGAACCTCGCGCGCACGCCAGTCATCATGTGCTGGCCGGCCACCTGCATCCGGCCTACTTGCTGCACGGCAAGGGGCGGCAGCGTCTGCGCCTGCCCTGCTTCGTCCTGGGTAACGAAGTCAGCCTGTTGCCCGCCTTCGGCAGCTTCACCGGCAGCATGACCTTTCGTGCAGAACCCGATCAGCGCATCGTGGTGGTCGGCGACGGCGGTATCTGGCCCGTCCAGCACAGCGCGCCCTGAGGCTACAGACGCTGCAAGGTCGCAGCATCCTGCTCGCCGTCGTAGAACGCCTGCAGCACCTCGGTAAACAGCGGCTGCTGGGGTGCGGCCGCCTGGAACAGGGTCATGCTCGAACGCAACTTGAGGTCGTCCGGCGAGCCCATGATCTGCCGTACCGGGCGGGCGCGATGGAGCAACAGCGCCCGGGCACAATCTTCCAGGCGGGGGCCCAGCAGCGGGTGCGCCAGGTAGGCCCTCGCCTCGTCGAGGCCGGAGATGCCGTAGTGCTCGGCCATTTCACTGCGGCCCAGGCCGCGCAGCTGCGGAAACACGTACCAGATCCAGTGGCTGCGCTTGGCGCCGGCACGCAGCTCGTCGAGGGCCTGCTGATAATCGCGCTGCTGCGCCTCGACGAAACGCGCCAGATCGAACGGCTCGTTCATCGCGCCGACCGTTCGTGCCCCATCGGCGTGGTATCGGGCAGTGCGCTCTGCGTGGCGAAGTCCGGGCTGTGCACTTCGGAATCCAGCGGCATGTGCGCGTAGCGGGCCTTTTCGGCACCTGGCGCGAGTGGGTCGGCCAGAGCCGCGCGCTTGAGCGGGTGATGCCCGCCAAGGCCGCGGGACAGCAACCATCCGCCCAGCGCGGCACCGGCTACGCCCAGCAAGCCGCCGCGCCGCAAACCGGAGCCCAGCAGCGCCAGCCCGCTGCCGAGCGACACATAGCGCTGCCAGTCGTGGAGGTCGTTATCGGTGTGTTTGTTCATGGCAACTACTCCTGAGGGTGACCTATCAACTGACAGATGCGCCCTTCAGACGTTCTGACGCGTTGGGCTGCCGGCCATCGCCTTGCCCGCAGCTACGCATCCGCGGCCCGCTGCATCCTGGACGAAAAAAAAGGCCGCGCCGGATATCCGGTGCGGCCGCAACTCGTAACCAAAGGAGATGAAGCGGAGCCTGGGCAATGGTCTGTGGAGAACCACTGCCCCTGGAATCTTCATCGGTGTGCAGACTAGCGCTGTTCGCTGACTGCGCGTCATCGAGCGAATCGATAGTGATCATCGACCACCATCAATAGTGCCTGCACCGTCTCGGTGATATCTCTAAACGGTCCGTCCGGACCAGGTCCTGCCTCGCTGCGAGGCCTGACAAGAAAGCACACCAACACCGGGAGCACCCATGCACAAGAAGCACTGTCTCGCGCTGGCCTGCAGCCTCGCGCTTGGCGGCCAGTTGGCTCATGCGAGCAGCCAGTCCGAAGCCCAGGGTTTCGTCGAGGACGCCAGACTCAATCTGTTGCTGCGCAACGCCTACTTCAACCGTGATTACAAGGACAACGCCGCCGACGCCAAGACCTGGGGCCAGGCCTTCATCACCACTTTCGAGTCTGGTTTCACCCAGGGCACCGTCGGCTTCGGTGTCGATGCCTTCGGCCTGCTCGGCATCAAGCTCGACAGCGGTCGTGGCCGCAACTATCGCCCATTCTTCGATACCGACAGCGAAGGCCGTCCGGTGGACGAACTGTCCCAGGCCGGTGCCGCGGTGAAGCTGCGCGTCTCCAATACCGTGATCAGGTACGGCAACCAGTTCCCTTCCCTGCCGGTTCTGGCCCATGACGACAGCCGCCTGCTGCCGCAATCCTTCACCGGCACGCTGGTCACCAGCAACGAGATCGAAGGTTTGGAACTGAATGCCGGTCGCTTCACCGCCGACAGCCCGATGGGCGACTCGGCACGCGACCCCAACCGCCTCAAGAGCATCGACGTGCTCGGCGGCAGCTACACCCTTAGCGATGACCTGAGCCTGGCGGTCTACCACGCCGATCTCGAGGACATGTACAAGCGCTACTACGCCAACCTCAATTACAACCTGGCACTGGCTGCGGATCAGGCGCTGAACTTCGACTTCAACATCTACCGCACCAAGTACGACACCGGTTCGGTGGCCGCAATCGATCTCGGCGGCGATGGCCAGGGGGACCGCAACACCATCTGGAGCCTGGCGGCCAAGTACAGCATCGGCGCCCATGCCTTCATCGTCGCGCACCAGCGCAACAGCGGCGATGCCGGCTTCGCCTATGACTACGGCGATGGCGGCGCCAGCATCTACCTGGCCAACTCCTACTACTCGGACTTCAACCTGAAGGACGAGCGCTCCTGGCAGGCCAGCTACGAGCTGGACTTCGCCCAGTACGGCGCGCCGGGGCTGCGCTACAAGTTCGCCTACGTACGCGGCGACAACATCGATACCGGCAGCGACAACAACGGCACCGAGCGCGAGATCTTCAACCAGGTCAGCTACACCGTGCAAAGCGGTGCGGCCAAGGATCTGCACCTGCGTCTGCGCAATTCCATCTACCGCTCCAGCACCGATGTCGGCCCGGATCTCAACGAGATTCGCGCCTTCATCGAATACCCGCTGAGCATCCTCTGATGGCGCCTGCCCCGGCCTCGGCCGGGGCAGTTCTCAGCCGCGCAGGGCTTGCGCAACGGCCCTGGCGGCATCCTCGATGGCAGATTCCGCATAGGGCGCGAAGCCCATCACCAAGCCCGGTGCTCTGACCCCGACGCAGTATTGCGACAGCGGCAAGGCATCGACGCCGGCCGCCTGCAAACGGGCAAAAGCCTCCCGCTCGTTCTCGACCTGCAAATGGCAGGCGATATCCATGCCCGCGCGAATTTCCGGCACCTCGATCAACCCTTGCCAGTGCTTGTGCGCCGCCTCGGCGAAGGCATCGGCCCGCGATGCATAGATCTTGCGCATGCGCCGCACGTGACGATCGAAATGCCCCTCATGAATGAAGTCGGCCAGCACTGCCTGGGCCAGGCTGTTGGCATGACGCGACATCAGCGCCGCCGCGCGGGTGAAACTCTCCGTCAGATGTTCAGGCAGCACCAGGTAGGCCAGGCGAATGGCCGGAAACAGCAGCTTGCTGAACGTGCCGGCCAGGATCACCGAGTGCTCGGCGCCCGGCATGGAGCGCAACGCCGGAATAGGTTTGGCGATGAAGCGGTACTCGCTGTCGTAGTCGTCCTCGAAGATATAGCTGCCCTGCTCTGCCGCCCATTTCAGCAAGGCCAGGCGCCGCGCCGGCGACAGCTCACCACCCAGTGGTGCCTGGCGTGAGGGCGTGACGTAGGCCAGGCGCGCGCCAGGCGCCAAGCGCATGCCCTCTTCCACCTGCATGCCGGCTCGGTCCACTGGCACGTCCACGCGGCGGATACCGGAGATGTCCATCAACTGCCGCGCGCCGGGATAACCCGGGTCTTCCATCCAGACCTGAGAGTCGCCTGGTGCCAGCAAGCGCAGGCAGATATCCAGGCCCTGCTGCACGCTGCCGAGCACCAGAATGCGCTGCGGCGAAACCTGTACCCCACGGGCGATGGCCAGGTAGCCGGCGATGGCCTCGCGCAGCGAGGGCAAGCCCGCCGGATCCGAATCGAGCAGCATGGTCAGGCGCGAGCTGCGCAGTTGCTGCGTGTGCAGCTTGCGCCACAGGTCGATGGGAAAGGCGTTGATATCGCCACGGTGAGGAAAGAACGGACGCACGCCGGTTGGCAACGTTCGCCGAGAGAAGATCGGCTCGATCTCGGCCAGACGTTTCAGCCAGGGCGTTTCGGGGGCGACGCGCTGCTCTTCCACCTTGGCGACCACCTTGCGCCGAACGTAGCCCGCATTCAGCGTCGGGTCCGGCAGCACCTCGCTGACCCGCGTCCCGCTGCCAGTACGTGCCTGCAGGTAGCCTTCGGAAAGCAGCTGTTGATAGGCCGCCTGCACCGTGCCGCGGGCCAGGCCGTAGTGCTCGGCCATGGCGCGCGTGCTGGGCAGCTTGCTGCCTGCCGGCAGACGGCCACCGAGAATCGCGCGGCGCAGCGACTCGTACAGCCAGCCCTGCAGGCTGGCTCCCTCCTCCGGTGTTCCCAGCGGCAGGAACACCACCTGTGGCGCAGCCTTCTCGAGCGGCATGTCGGCTCCAAAGTGGATCACTTGTTTTCACGAATAATGGATCAATACCTTGATCCAAGCCAGCGGCAGAATCCTTTCCGCAGTCAGCCAACACCTTCACTCACTACGGGAAATCACAACGTGAAACAGCAAATCCTGATCATCGGTGCCGGCTTCGCCGGCATGTGGAGTGCCCTGAGCGCGATCCGCCTGCTGGACCAGCACAAACGCCTGGATGTGGACGTCACCCTGCTTGCCCCACAGGCCGAGCTGCGCGTGCGTCCGCGCTTCTACGAGGCCGACGTTTCCACCGCCGTAGCCCCGCTCGGGCCGCTGTTCGATGCGGTCGGCGTGCGGTTCGTGCCGGGCAGCGCTACCCGCATCGATGCGGCGGGCAAGCGGGTTATCTATCGCGGCGCAGGCGGCGCCCAGGCCGAACTGAGCTTCGACAGGCTGATCCTGGCGTCCGGCAGCCAGGTGGCGCGCCCGCCGCTGGCTGGCATCGATCGCTTCGCCTTCGATGTCGACAGCCTCGAGTCGGCGCAAAGGCTCGAAGCCCATCTGCAGGGCCTGCGCCACAAGCCGGCCAGCCAGGCGCGTAATACCGTGGTGGTGGTCGGTGGCGGTTTCACCGGTATCGAAACGGCCACGGAGATGCCGGCGCGGCTGCGCGCCATTCTGGGTGACGAGGCCGACCTCCACGTCATCGTCGTCGATATGGGCAAGCAGGTCGGCAGCGTCATGGGCGAGCAGATCGCCTCGGTGATCGCCGAAGCCAGTGACACGCTGGGTGTGACCTGGAAGCTGGGCAGCCCGGTGTCGATGGTCGACGCTCAAGGCGTGCAGCTCGACAACGGCGAACGCATCGAGGCCAACACCGTGATCTGGACCGTAGGGGTGAAAGCCTCGTCACTGACCCAGCACATCGACGGCGAGCGCGATGCCTTCGGCCGCCTGCACGTCGACCGCAACCTGAAGGTACTGGGCCAGCACGCCGTCTACGCCACGGGCGATACCGCGTATGCCGCGGTGGACGACCTTGGCAACCATGCGCTGATGACCTGCCAGCACGCCATCGCCCTCGGTCGCTCGGCCGGCAACAACGCCGCGGCGGATCTGCTCGGTGTCGAGCCGATTCCCTACCGTCAACCCAAGTACGTCACCTGCCTGGACCTCGGCGCCTGGGGCGCGGTATTCACCGAAGGCTGGGAGCGCAAGGTGGTGCTGACGGGCAAGGAAGGCAAGGAGCTCAAGACCCAGATCAACACCCAGTGGATCTATCCGCCACAAGCCGAGCGGGCCGTCGCCCTGGCCGCGGCCGACCCGTTGATTCCGGTGGTGGCTTGAGCACGGGCGCGGCGCCCTCCCGCCGCGCCTAAACCCAAGCTGAACGGCGTGCATTATGGAGCGCGGGAAAGTTGTCAGGCATCCATGCAAGACCTAAGATCCCGCCCGTTCGAATTCCAGGAGTTCTTGCCATGGACAGTTCCCATAGTCGATCCCGTATCGACCTACCCCAGGCAAGGTAACCGCGAGTCCCTCCTCGCCACTACCTTGCCGGCCTGGCAGGTAGTGGCATGCAGCGATCGATCTTCGGTCGTCTCCAACCACTCCCTCCCCTTCATGCCGCAGTGCGGTCAGCTGGTGTTCGCCAACGAAGCCGTTGGCGATAGCGGCCGCGCATCCGCGCTGAAGTAACAAGCGACGCCACACCGTCGGGGCTCGAGCCCTGGCCTTCATCAACCCGCTGGAGAGCGTCATGGACCCCGAACCTAGTCGATCTTGCCCTTTTTACATCCCCTTCCTTACCCGTTATCGGCCTGCGGGCACCGGGGCCTGTCCATGGTCTGACTGACCGGGCATGCCTGCGGCTGCCAAAGGCCGCAAAGGAGCATGCCCATGAACCGCGAAGACTTGCTGTTCTCGATTCGCACCCTGTCCCGCTCGTTGGATGCCGCGAGCTTTGCCAGCTTCGTCAGACACACACATCCCTCCGACCTGGCCGAAGCACTGGATGTACTGCCCCCGGAGCAGGCGCTCGCCCTGCTGCTGACTCTGGCTGCGCCGACACGCGCCGAGCTTTTCGTCCATCTGCCCGAACAGCGCCAGGACAGCATGCTGCGCGCCATGTCCCGCGAAGCCGTGGTGCAGTTGTTCGAACACATGCCGTCGGACGACCGTGCCGACCTCTACAACCGTCTCGGCGAGCAGGACAAGCACAAGCTGCTACCAGCCCTGGCCAAGGTCGAGCGCGACGACATCCTACGCCTGGCCGCTTATGCCGAAGGCACGGTCGGCTCGGTGACCACCTCGGATTACGTCCATGTATCTCCGCAGATGACCGTGGCCGAGGCACTGGCCCATGTGCGCGCCACCGCTCCGGACAAGGAGACCATCTACAGCCTCTACGTGCTCGACCAGGAGCACCGCCTCAGCGGTACCGTGTCGTTGCGCGACCTGGTGCTTGCCGATGCGCAGGCCAGCATCGGCACGATCATGCGCCGCGATCCGGTTTTCGCGCGTGCCCATTGGACACGCGAGCAGGCCGCCGAGCTGATCCGTCATTACGACCTGCTCGCGCTGCCGGTCACCAATGGCGGCGAGCGCATGATCGGCATCGTCACGGTGGACGATGCCATGGACATCGAGAAGGAGCAGGACGCCACCCAGCTCGCCCGCTTCGGGGGTACGGCCAGCCTGGGCGCCCAGGATCTGGACGTACTGGCCTCACCGCTGCGGCAGATGTTCAAGGTGCGCGTGTTCTGGCTGGTGATCCTGACCTTCTTCGGCGTCGTGACCAGCACCTTCGTTGCGGCGCAGGAGGAGCTTCTCACCCAGGTCATCGTGCTGGCCGCCTTCATCGCCCCGATCGTGGACATGGGCGGCAACACCGGCAGCCAGTCGGCCACCCTGGTAATCCGAGCTATGGCGTTAGGCGATCTCAGGCTGCAATGGCGCGATGTGGGCTTGATCATCAAGCATGAACTGCCGGTGGCAGCCGCGCTGGGCGTCGCCATCGCGGCACTGGAAGTGGTACTGGCTTACTTCGCCAAAGGTGTCGGCTTCGACGTACTGATGGTGGTGGGCTTGAGCATGCTGGTGTGCACGGTACTCGGCGGCGTCATCGGTGCGCTACTGCCGTTCCTCGCCCGGCGCATCGGCACCGATCCGGCGACGCTGTCCTCGCCACTGATCACCTCGGTTATGGACCTGCTCGGCGTATTCATCTACTTCGCTTTCGCCTACGCCTTGCTCGGCGATCTGCTGACCCAGGCCGCGGGCTGAGCATACGAACACGCTCCGCACCTGGCCATTGCTCGGTAGACCGGCATGGCCAGATGCGGGCGCCTTTACGGCCAGTTGCGGTAGATTCGCGCCGACAGCTGCGGTGGCGGCTCATGGACGGCCTGGCGTAGCCATTCACCCGGCGGCAGGCCGACCTGCTGCGCGAAGGTTCGCGAGAATGAAGCCTGCGAGCTGTAGCCGACCGCATCGGAGACGATCTTGATCGGCACACCGTCGCGCATCATGTCCTGCGCCACCTTCATGCGCCACGCGGTGACGTAGGCCATGGGCGCCATGCCCATCACCTCGGTGAACAAAGCGGCGAACTTCGAGCGCGACATCTTCGCCAGATCCGCCAGGCGCTCCACGCTCCACTGTATCGCCGGCTCCTGGTGAATGCAGAGCAGCGCCGGCCCGAGGCGGCCATCCTGCAGAGCGAAGAGCAAGCCGCTGGTGATCCGCCCCTGGTTGACCGCACGGCGCACCAGCAGCACGAAGACGTATTCGAACAACAGATTGAGCGCCTTGCTGCGGCCCGGTGCCGGATTGCGGAACTCGTTGACCAGGGTGGCGATCACCGGGCCTAGCTGCTCCAGGGCGGCCAGGGGAAACACCAGGGTCTCCAGCAGCCCCAGAGGGAAAGGCTGTTGACCGCTACGCCCGAACTGGAACGAGGCGCAGATCAGCTCAAGACCAGCGGGGTCACGCACGTGCAACTGGTAGCAACAGGTGCTGGGGCAGAACAGCACGCTGGGTTCGTTGATGGCGACACGAGGCAGACCAGGCTGGACCATGTCCACCCCGCCGCGCTCGATCACATGGATAAACGCCATGCCAGGTGGTTTGTCCAGCACCAAGGTCCCTTCAACCGCGCCTGCAAAGAACAGACGCCCTTGCAAAGTGGTACGTTCAAAGAACTCGGAAAGCACATCCATGGGAAAGATGACCTGATCCTGATTGTTTGAGATGAACGGAACGAACGAGGGGGCTCGCACGCCCCTGTTCTGGGACTATCGCCCCAGCCGCTCAGTTCAATCTCAATGCGCCATGACAACCCCTGGCTGGCTGGAAGTGGCGCCCCCAGAATCTGCCGCGCGGACGCAGCCACGGCCGTTTCGGCGCCGCCTCGCTGTCGACGCCCCTGGCCGTCCGGCTTCGGCAGGGCTGGCCACTCAACGCACAGGGGTGTGTTCGCCCGGCGTCGAGCTCGGCGCAGACGAACTCACGCCAGCCGGGCAAGCGCTCAAGCGATTGAACACAGAGGGGGTCGAGCTGGAGTCAGGTAACCGATCAGGCCAGTCCTTGCCGCCCGGCAGCAAGGATCATCCCGCTCAGGAGCGCCCGTCCATCTGCCGGAAGGCGTCCAGCAATGCCTGGGTCAGGTCCACCGAGGAGAACTTGGTCAGCACCGCGTTGGCGCCCACCGAGCGGGCCTTTTCGGTGTTCATGGTGCTGTCCAGCGAGGTATGCAGCAGCACGTAGGTGGCGGCGATATCGGCGCTGCGGCGGATTTCCCGCACTAGGTTGTAGCCGTCCATTTCCGGCATCTCGATATCCGAGACCAGCAGTTCGAACGGCATCTCGGCCTGCTGATAATCATGCAGCTGCTCCAGCGCCGCCTGGGCACTGCGCACGGCCGTGCAGTCGAGGCCGAGTTGGCGCAGCACGTTGAGTGTCTGCTGCAACGCAACCTGGGAATCGTCCACCAGCAGCACTCGGCGCCCCTGCAGCAACTGCTGGTCCCTGCTCTCGAGCAAGCCCTCGATGGGCGCCTGGTCGAGCGCCGGCGCGATGTCGTGCAGCACCTTCTCGATATCGAGGATCTGCACGATGGCGCCGTCGATCTGCGTCACCCCGGTGATGAAGGCGCGGTTGCCGGCAGCCGCGGGCGGCGGACGCACGTCACGCGTCGAGCATTGCACGATGCGCTCGACGCTCTTCACATGCAGCCCCTGCCGCGAACGACTCACTTCGGTGACGATCAGGCAGCCTTCGTCTTCGCTGGAAACACCGCGTTCGCCGATGGCGCGGGCCAGGTCGATCACCGTCAGTGCCGAACCGCGCAGCGTGGCGATGCCGCGCACGTGCGGATGGCGATTGGGCAGTTTGGTCAGAGCCGGGCAAGGAATGATCTCGTTGACCTTGAGCAGGTTGATCCCCAGCAACCTGCCGCTATGCAGACGAAACAACAACAGCGATAGCGCGTCACCGGTGACGAGACTCATGAAACGATCCTTGAACGAACGGTAGGCTTGCTGGATATAGCGACCGCAAGGCCACGGACTTTAATCCGTGGCCAGTTGCAGAGCCACTCGCCCACGATTCGGGCAGGTTTCCATGTAGCGATGAGCCGCGACGAAGTCCTCGAAAGCGAAGACCTTGTCGATCACCGGCGTCAGCAGACGGTCGGCAGTCATCTGGTTGATGTGCGTGAGCGCTCGCTGCACGGCCTCGTTGTTGGGCTCGATGCCCAGCTCCGGGCAACCGGTGAAATCCAGCACGCAGTGACGGAAGAACTGCAGATGCTTCTTGAACGCCGCACAGGCCGGGAACGCCGTGTCGTTGCCGCCGTTGATCCCGTACAGGATCAGCTTGCCACGTGGCGCGGCGATGTCGCCCAGCAGCTTCATCTGCGGACCGGCACACTGGTCGAGGATGATCTCGACGCCCTTGCCTTCGGTGTAGCGCTCCACCTCCAGAACCAGGTCCTGCTCCTCGGTCACGATCACCTTGTCGGCGCCGAGGCCGCGGAGAAACTCGCGATCATCGGCCGAACCGGTGGAGACGATGACCTTGGCGCCCAGCGCCTTGGCCAGTTGCACGGTCTGCGGCGCCATGCAATGGCTGGCCTCGGTGATCAGCACGTGCTGCCCCGGCTTGAGGTGGGCAAGATCATTCAGCGCCAGATAGCCGAACAACAGGCTGGTGTAATGAACGCTGGCCTCGACCGGGCTGAGCACGTCGGGATAACGGGTCAGGGCGTGAGCGGGCATGAGCACCAGATCACCCCAGGTCGGATAACGATTCGGTGTGCTGGCCGGGAAACCGGCCACGGCGGTGCCGACTTCGAAGTCGCTGACGCCTTCGCCCAGCGCGGCCACGCTGCCGGCCAGTTCGAAGCCGATGCCCGACGGGAGCTTGGCCTGCTCGGCCGCCAGGTTCTGCCGCCACAGCACGTCTTTCCAGCCAAGGCCAACGGCCTGCACGCGCACCAGCACTTCACCTGGGCCGGGCACGGGCGTTGGAACCTCCTCGTACTGGAGTACTTCGGCATCGCCGAACTTATGGAAACGGATCATGCGGGACATCGCTTACCTCGAGCTTGATCGCGGATTAACACTTCAATGACTGTGGACTCTATCCGCTGTGGGTCGGCAGCACTATCAGACTCCATCGATAGTCTTCATGCCTGGCAGTGATTCGGCGACTTTCATTCCGTCACGCACTGCCCGTACTATTGCCCAGGCAAAGGCTCTCATTGCCACGCCGTGCTGACAAGGCCCGTTTTCCTCGGATGGTACCCGGATGAACCGCAACGACCTGCGTCGCCTCGACCTGAACCTGCTGATCGTCTTCGAGACCCTGATGCACGAGCGCAGCGTTACCCGGGCTGCGGAGAAGCTGTTCCTGGGCCAGCCGGCCATCAGTGCCGCCCTCGCCCGCCTGCGCACCCTGTTCGATGATCCCCTGTTCGTGCGCACCGGCCGCAGCATGGAGCCGACACCCCGCGCGCAGGAAATCTTCGCCCTGCTCTCGCCGGCACTGGACTCGATTTCCACCGCGGTCAGTCGCGCTGCCGACTTCGACCCGGCCACCAGCAAGGCGGTGTTTCGTGTTGGCCTGTCCGACGACGTGGAGTTCGCCCTGCTCCCCGCCCTGCTCCGCCGTCTGCGCGCCGAGGCCCCGGGCGTGGTTCTGGTGGTTCGTCGCACCAACTACCTGATGATGCCGGGGCTGCTCGCTTCCGGGGAAATCTCCGTGGGCGTGTCCTACACCGAGGAGCTGCCGGCCAATGCCAAACGCAAGGTGTTGCGGCGCAGCAAGGCCAAACTGCTGCGCGCCGACACCGCCCCCGGCGCGCTGAGCCTCGAGGACTATTGCGCCCGCCCTCATGCCCTGGTGTCCTACGCGGGCGACCTCACCGGCTTCATCGATGAGGAACTGGAGAAGGTCGGCTGCAAACGCCATGTGGTACTGGCCGTGCCGCAGTTCAACGGCCTGGCCAGTCTGCTGGCGGAAACCGACATCGTCGCCAGCGTGCCGGACTACACCGCTGCCGCCCTGACGGCCGCCGGCGGCCTGCGCGCCGAGGAGCTGCCACTGGAAACCCCCTCGTTCGAACTGCACATGGCCTGGCGCGGTGCTCAGGACAACGATCCGGCCGAACGCTGGCTGCGTTCGCGCATCCAGATGTTCTGCGGCGATCCGGACAGCCTGTAAGCCTGCCCTGCCGCTCGCGGCTCATCGGGCGTGCCGGCACTAGCTCGTTATTATTTTCGACTAGAACCAACGATTTCTTGTCAAATCCAACTATCCATTAGCGTTTTTGTGCGGCGAGGATTATCGTTTTCGCGCGGCAACGGCTTTTTGTTATCGATTTTTCACTCCAATTAAGGAATTCACTCATGCAGGTTGGCTTCAAGGCACTGGCCGAACGCTACGGTATTGCGCCGGTCCAGCCCCTGCGTGTCGAGTCGCTGATCGGCAGCTCGCGGATGAGTCGCGAGAGCGACGGCCTTATCGAAAACAGGTATCCGGCCAGCTACCAGCCAGCGGACAGCTTCGCCGGCCATTTCGAGTTCGGCTTGAAGTACGAGGAAATTCACCTTGAGTTCTTCGCCCGCCTGTTCGCCGCCGTCGGCCCCGAGCCCATCGAAACCTGGTGCCGGCAAGCGCCGTTCGGCCAGTATGCCCGCCGCACCGGCTTCCTCTATGAGTGGCTGACCGGGCAGCGCCTGGATGTGCCGGACGTCACCAACGGTGGCTACGTCGATGCGATTTCGGCGCAGCACTACCTGACCCGGGTCGAGCCGCTGCGCGCGCGGCGCTGGCGCATCAACGACAATCTGCCCGGCACACCGCACTTCTGCCCGCTGATCCGCCGTACCGAGGCACTGCAGCAGGCGCTGCAGTTCGACCTGGATGCGGCACTGCGCGAACTGAATCAGGCCTTCGGCGCAGACATCCTGCTGCGCACGGCTACCTGGCTGACGTTCAAGGAATCCCGCGCCAGCTTCCTGATCGAGAAAGAGCAGGACCAGGCCGACCGCATCCAGCGTTTCGCCCAGGTGATCGCCAGGTACTGCGGGCATATCGAGGATCCGCTGGGCAACCAGAGCCTGCAGCGACTACAGGCGGGCATTCTCGGCAGCGAAGCGTTCGGCCTGGGTTTGCGGCGTTCGCCGGTGTTCGTCGGCCAGGCCACCATGCGCGAGGACATCGTGCATTACATCGCCCCGCCCTTCGACCACCTGGCGCAGCTGCTCGACGGGCTGAAAGCGTTCGAGACGGCCACCCGCGGCGCCGAACCGCTGGCCCGAGCCGCAGCTATCGCCTTCGCCTTCGTCTACATCCACCCGATGCGTGACGGCAATGGCCGGCTGCACCGCTTCCTGATCAACGACGTGCTGATTCGTGACAAGGCGCTGCCTGACGGCGTGATCCTGCCCGTATCGGCCACGATCACCAGCTCGATCGACTTTCGCGCGCGCTACGACCGCACGCTGGAGGTGTTTTCGCGGCCCTTCATGCAGCGCTATGCCGCGGCCTACCGCTTTGGCGAGCTCAAGGCCTACGAGGATGGCACCCAGAGCAACCTGGTGTTCGACGATTACGACGACGCCCTGTTCGCCTGGCGCTATCCGGACCTGAGCGAACACGTGCTGTACACCGCACAGGTCATCGAACACACCGTGCGCACCGAGATGGCGGATGAAGCGCGAGTGCTGGTAGTTTTCCAGCGTGCCCAGGAGCGCCTGAAAGAGGTGCTGGAAATGCCGGATCAGGACGCCAATCGCATCATCCGCTCGCTCAGGGAGAACGGCTGGCAGCTGTCCGGCAAGCTGAAGAAGGCCTACCCGCAGCTGGAGGACGCCCAGCGCGCGCAGCGGGTCGTGGAGGCCGTGCGCTCGGCCTTCGAAACGCCGCCAGAACAGAGCGATGAATGAGCGCAACTGCAGCCGGGCCCTTGCCAGGGACGAAGCGGCGGGCTGCAACATCGCCATGAGCTGCCAATAATCATTAGCACTGATATTCAACTTCATGGCATTCGATTCGTCGCTGGCCATGCCGCGCAGCAGACTCCGCCCATTCACAAATCCGTCTGGCGGAGTCACCCATGGAACAGCTACACAAGAACATCTGGATATTTCCCCTCGCCCTCGCCGGCCTGGTCCTGCTGAGCGGCTGTGAACAGGCGCCGCAGGCGCAAAACCAGATGCCCGCGGCCAAGGTCAGCGTGGCCGAAGTGATCGAACAGCCGGTCAACGAATGGGATGAGTTCACCGGGCGTCTCGAAGCGCCGCAATCGGTCGAGATTCGCCCGCGCGTCTCCGGTTACATCGACCGCGTCGCCTTCAGCGAAGGCAGCCTGGTGAAGAAAGGCGACCTGTTGTTCCAGATCGATCCGCGTCCGTTCCAGGCCGAGGTCAAGCGCCTCGAAGCCCAGCTGCAGCAGGCCCGTGCCAACCAGGCGCGCGCCGCCAACGAAGCCCGCCGCGGCGAACGCCTGCGCCAGAGCAACGCCATCTCCGCGGAACTCGCCGATGCCCGCGCCAGCGCCGCCACCGAGGCCCAGGCGCAGGTCGCGGCGATCCAGGCGGAACTGGACAACGCCCGCCTCAACCTCGGTTTCACCCGCATCACCTCGCCCATCGACGGTCGCGTCAGCCGCGCCGAAATCACCGAAGGCAACCTGGTCGGCGCCGGCGAAAGCCTGCTGACCTCGGTGGTCTCCACCGACAAGGTCTACGCCTACTTCGACGCCGACGAGCGCGCCTTCCTCAAGTACGTCGAGCTGGCCCGCCAGTCCGGCGCCGACGCCCGCGGCGCCAGCCCGGTGTACCTGGGCCTGTCCGATGAAGCCGGCCACCCGCACCTGGGTCAGCTGGACTTTCTCGACAACCAGGTCAACCCGCGTACCGGCACCATTCGTGGTCGCGCCGTGTTCGATAATCAGGACGGCCGCTTCACCCCCGGTCTGTACGCCCGCCTCAAGCTGGTGGGCAGCAAGCCCTACGCCGCCACCCTGATCAAGGACGAGGCGGTCGGCACCGATCTGGGCAAGAAGTACGTGCTGGTGCTGGGCGAGGACAATGCCGTGGCCTATCGCTCCATCGAACTGGGGCCGAAGCTCGAAGGCCTGCGCATCGTGCGTAGCGGCCTGAGCAAAGGCGAGAAGATCGTGGTCAACGGCCTGCAGCGCGCCATGCCCGGCTCCATCGTCGACCCGCAGCCGGTATCCATGGCCGATGACAGCACCCTCGAACAGCTGGCCCGCATGCGCCAGGCCGTCGATGGCAGCCAGGCCCCGCGCATCGCCGCCGAAAAAATCGAAGCTCGCTCGCCGCGCGGCTGATCCAACCCGCGCCCAGAGGAAAGACCCATGAATTTCTCGCAATTCTTCATCCAGCGGCCGATCTTCGCCGCGGTGCTGTCGCTGCTGATCCTGATCGGCGGCGCCATCTCGCTGTTCCAGCTGCCGATCAGCGAATACCCGGAAGTGGTGCCGCCCACCGTGGTGGTGCGTGCCGATTTCCCCGGTGCCAACCCCAAGGTGATCGGTGAAACCGTCGCCTCGCCGCTGGAGCAGGCCATCGTCGGCGTCGAGGGCATGCTCTACATGTCGTCGCAGTCGACCATCGACGGCCGCCTGACGCTGACCGTGACCTTCGCCCTCGGCACCGATCTGGACAACGCCCAGGTGCAGGTGCAGAACCGCGTCACCCGCACCATGCCGACCCTGCCCACCGAAGTGCAGCGTCTCGGCGTGACCGTGGACAAGGCCTCCCCGGACCTGACCATGGTGGTGCACCTGACCTCGCCGGATCAGCGCTACGACATGCTCTACCTGTCCAACTACGCCGCGCTCAACGTCAAGGACGAGCTGGCGCGCCTGGACGGCGTCGGCGACGTGCAGCTGTTCGGCATGGGCAACTACTCGCTGCGCGTGTGGCTCGACCCGAACAAGGTAGCTTCGCGTGGACTCACCGCCACCGACGTGGTCACCGCCATCCGCGAGCAGAACCGCCAGGTCGCCGCCGGTGCCCTCGGCGCACCGCCTTCCGATGCCGGCAACAGCTTCCAGCTGTCGATCAACGCTCAGGGCCGCCTGGTCTCCGAGGAAGAGTTCGAGAACATCATCATCCGCGTTGGCGACAACGGCGAAATCACCCGTCTGCGCGACATTGCCCGCGTCGAGCTGGGCTCCAACCAGTACGCCCTGCGCTCGCTGCTGAACAACCAGCCGGCCGTGGCCATCCCGGTATTCCAGCGCCCCGGCTCCAACGCCATCGAGATTTCCGACTCGGTGCGCGAGCGCATGGCCGAACTGAAGAAGTCCTTCCCGCAAGGCATGGACTACGAAGTGGTGTATGACCCGACCATCTTCGTGCGCGGCTCCATCGAGGCGGTGGTGCACACCCTGCTCGAAGCCGTGGTGCTGGTGGTGCTGGTGGTCGTGCTGTTCCTGCAGACCTGGCGCGCCTCGATCATCCCCCTGGCTGCCGTGCCGGTATCGCTAATCGGCACCTTCGCGGTCATGCACATGTTCGGCTTCTCGCTCAACGCCCTGTCGCTGTTCGGCCTGGTGCTGGCCATCGGTATCGTGGTGGACGACGCCATCGTCGTGGTGGAGAACGTCGAGCGCAACATCGCCCTGGGCAAATCCCCGGTCGAGGCCACCCGCCAGGCCATGAAGGAGGTGACCGGCCCCATCGTCGCCACCGCTCTGGTGCTGTGCGCCGTGTTCGTGCCGACGGCCTTCATCTCCGGTCTCTCGGGCCAGTTCTATCAGCAGTTCGCCCTGACCATCGCCATTTCCACGGTGATCTCGGCGATCAACTCGCTGACCCTGTCGCCAGCCCTCGCCGCCATCCTGCTCAAGGACCATCACGCACCGAAGGATGGATTCTCGCGCCTGCTCGACAGGCTGTTCGCCGGCTGGCTGTTCACCCCGTTCAACCGCATGTTCGAGCGCGCCAGCAACCGCTACGTCGGCACCGTGCGCCGCGTGCTGCGTGGCAGCAGCATCGCCATGCTGGTCTACGGCGGCCTGCTGGTGCTCGGCTACCTGGGCTTCTCCAGCACCCCGACCGGCTTCGTGCCGCAGCAGGACAAGCAGTACCTGGTGGCCTTCGCCCAGTTGCCGGACGCAGCGACGCTCGACCGTACCGAAGTGGTGATCAAGCGCATGAGCGAAATCGCCAGCAAGCATCCGGGCGTGGAAAACACCGTGGCCTTCCCCGGTCTGTCGATCAACGGCTTCACCAACAGCCCGAACAGCGGCATCGTTTTCGTCACGCTCAAGGACTTCGGCCTGCGCAAGGACGAGAGCCTGTCTGCCGGCGCCATTGCCGCCGAGCTCAACGGCCAGTTCGGTGTGATTCAGGAGGCTTACCTCGCCATCTTCCCGCCGCCGCCGGTACAGGGCCTGGGCACCATCGGTGGCTTCCGCCTGCAGATTCAGGACCGTGGCAACCTGGGCTATGACGAGCTGTACGTGCAGACCCAGAACATCCTCAACAAGGCCCGCCAGTTGCCGGAGCTGAACCCGATGTCGGTGTTCACCAGCTACCAGGTCAACGTGCCGCAGGTCGATGCCGCCATCGACCGCGAAAAGGCCAAGACCCATGGTGTGGCCATCAGCGACATCTTCGACACCCTGCAGGTGTACCTGGGCTCGCTGTACGCCAACGACTTCAACCGCTTCGGCCGCACCTACCAGGTCAACGTCCAGGCCGATCAGCAATTCCGTCTGGAACCGGAGCAGATCGGTCAGCTCAAGGTGCGCAACAACCGTGGCGAGATGGTGCCGCTGTCGACCTTCGTCAAGGTCGATGACAGCGCAGGTCCCGATCGGGTGATGCACTACAACGGCTTCCTCACCGCCGAGATCAACGGTGCCGCCGCGCCGGGCTACAGCTCGGGCCAGGCCGAGGCGGCCATCGCCAAGCTGCTCAATGAGGAACTGCCGATCGGCATGACCTTCGAGTGGACCGATCTGACCTACCAGCAGATCCTCGCCGGCAATACCGCGATCTTCATCTTCCCGCTCTGCGTGCTGCTGGCCTTCCTCGTGCTGGCCGCCCAGTACGAAAGCTGGAGCCTGCCGCTGGCGGTGATCCTGATCGTGCCCATCGTGCTCTTCACCGCCATCACCGGGGTGATCATTGCCGGGCTCGACAACAACATCTTTACCCAGATCGGCCTGATCGTGCTGGTGGGCCTGGCCTGCAAGAACGCCATCCTGATCGTCGAGTTCGCCAAGGAGAAACAGGAAGAGGGTCTCGACCGCGTCGCAGCGGTGCTGGAAGCCTGCCGCCTGCGTCTGCGCCCGATCCTGATGACATCCATCGCCTTCATCATGGCCGTGGTGCCGCTGGTGCTGTCCAGCGGTGCGGGCGCCGAGATGCGCCATGCCATGGGCGTGGCGGTGTTCTCCGGGATGATCGGCGTGACCTTCTTCGGCCTGCTGCTGACTCCGGTGTTCTATGTCCTGATCCGCGGCTTCGTCGAAAAACGCGAAGCGCGCAAAGTCGCCCGTCTGCAGGAGTCGCATGCATGAAAGCCTTTGCCCCCGCCCTCCTGGCCCTGGCGCTGTCGGCCTGCGCCGTCGGCCCGGACTATCGAGCGCCCGTGACCGACCCTGCGCGCATTGCCGCGCTGGAGGCGGCCGATTACGACCGCAGCCGCTTCGAAGCCGCCTGGTGGCAGCAGTTCGACGATCCGACGCTGAACCAGCTGGTGCAGCGTTCGCTGCAGGACAACCGCGAGCTGCGCGTGGCCTTCAACCGCCTGCGTGCGGCTCGGGCGATCCGCGATGACGTGGCCAACGACCGCCTGCCCACCGTCACCAGCCGCGCCAGCGGCGAGTTCGGCAAGGCGCAGCAGCCACCGGTCAGCGAGGAGCGCATCCGTCAGGAACGCTACGACCTGGGCCTGGACATGGCCTGGGAGCTGGACCTGTTCGGCCGCATCCAGCGCCAGCTGGAAGCCAGCGAGGCGCGCATCGAAGTGGCCGAGGCCGACTACTACCAGTTGCAGGTCAGCCTGATCGCCGAACTGGTCGATGCCTACGGCACCCTGCGTGGCGCACAGCTGCGCGAAAGCATTGCCCGCGAGAACCTGAAGAACCAGCAGGACTCGCGCGGCATCACCGAACAGCTGCGCGACGCCGGCGTCGGCAACGAACTGGACGTGCTGCGCGCCGATGCCCGCCTGGCCGCCACCGAAGCCAGCCTGCCGCAACTGCAGGCGCAGCAGGTGCGCGCGCAGAACCGCATCGCCACCCTGCTCGGCCAGCGCCCGGAACAGCTGCAGATCGACCTGTCGCCCAAACCCCTGCCGGTGATCGCCAAGGCCTTGCCCATCGGCAACCCGAGCGAACTGCTGCGCCGTCGCCCGGATATCCAGGCGGCCGAGCGGCAACTGGCGGCGGCCACGGCCGAGGTCGGCGTGGCGACGGCGGATCTGTTTCCGCGGGTCAGCCTCTCCGGCTTTCTCGGCTTTACCGCCGGGCGCGGTTCGCAGCTGGGTTCGTCAGCAGCCCGCGCCTGGGGCGTAGCGCCGAGCATCAGCTGGGCGGCCTTCGACCTGGGCAGCGTACGAGCACGCCTGCGCGGCGCCGAAGCCGAGGCCGATGGCGCGCTGTCGCAGTACGAACAGCAGGTGCTGCTGGCGCTGGAAGAATCGGAAAACGCCTTCAGCGACTATGCCAAACGCCAGCAGCGCCTGGTTTCCCTGGTGCGCCAGGCCGAAGCCAGCCGCGCGGCTGCCGACCAGGCGGCGATTCGTTATCGCGAAGGCACGGTGGACTTCCTCGTTCTGCTGGACGCCGAGCGCGAGCGCCTGGCCGCCGAAGACGCCCAGGCCGCGGCCGAAGTCGAGCTGTACAGCGGCATCGTCGCGATCTACAAGGCGCTCGGCGGCGGCTGGCAGCCACAGGCCTGAATCTGCTCTCCCCGGTCGGCAGCCCTGCCGACCCTCCTCAGCCCCGGAGTCGATGCTCAGGGGCTTTTTTTTGCGCTCAGCTATCCCGGCATCCCAAGGGAGCCACGCAGATAATCCTGCCAGACACCTCAGATGGCGTGGAACGCTATCAGGGACCAGACCCGGGCTTCGGGAACCCGCATCTGCGAGACGAGGCCGAACGGCGGTAAAGTGCAGCGCAACCTGAAACGCAATGGCGAAAACATGAACCTGCAGATCAGCAATGCCCTCACCCTCCTGCATCATCACCTTGGCGACAACCTGCTGGCGGTGCATCTGTTCGGTTCCGCCGTCAGCGGCGGCCTCAAACCGGCAAGCGACATCGATCTGCTGGTCACCGTCCGCACGCCCCTGAGCGACAGCACACGCAAGGCCCTGATGACCGACCTGCTGAGGCTGTCGGCCTGGCCGGCCACCGCGCACCTGCGCCCGCTGGAGGTGACGCTGCTGGTGCACGACGCCGTGCGGCCCTGGCGTTATCGGCCGATGCGCGAACTGCAGTTCGGCGAATGGCTGCGCGACGAGCTGCAGGCGGGTCGCTTCGAGCCGGCCATGGCTGATCATGACCTGGCCATCCTGCTGAGCAAGGCGCGTCAGCACGCTATCAGCCTGCTGGGCCCGCCGGCTGCCGAACTGTTCGAGCCGGTGCCTGAGGCGGACATGATTCACGCCCTGCACGACACCGCGGCGCAATGGAACGGACCGGACGACTGGCTGGGCGATGAGTGCAACGTGGTCCTGGCCCTGGCACGCATCTGGCTGACGCTGAGCAGCGGCGAGATCGCTGCCAAGGACGTGGCGGCCGACTGGCTGCTCGAGCGCTTGCCCCCTGAGCACCGGCCGCTGCTGGAAACCGCGCGAGACGTCTATCTGGGCCAGGCCAGGGATGACCTGGCTCAGCGGCCCCAGGCACTGGCCGCTTTCATCGGTTATGCCCGGCGCCAGATCGAGCGGCTACGCAGCGAGTCGGCCAACCGATAGACTGCCGTTTCGACCAGCGATGGACATGCCCATGACGCCCGACCAGATCGCCAGCTTCTGCCTCAGCCTGCCGGGCGCCCGCGAAGACCTCAAGTGGGGCAGCAACCGGGTGTTCTCGGTAGCCGGCAACAAGATGTTCGCCATCCTCGATTTTCTGGGCGAGGATCTGGCCTTCAAGGTCGATCACGACCTCTTTCTCGGCTACGTCGACCGCCCCGGCATTCGCCCCGCGCCCTATCTGGCGCGAGCGCACTGGGTCAGCATGAGCGCCCGCCAGCTACCGCTTGGCGACCAAGAGCTGCGCCAGTTGCTGACCCGTTCCCATCAGTTGGTGGTACGCCGACTGCCCAAGCGCCTGCAGCCCGGTCTGCTACTGGACGAATAGCGGGATATGGCGGGCGATGTAGGCGCCGTCGAGCAGCAGCCAATCGATCCACAACAGTTGATGCGCCGCGACGATCAGCCAGAACAGCGCCTGATAGGAGGCCTTGCGCGTCTTGTGGCGGAAGGTCTGCTGAGCGACCAGCGCACCCGGCCAGCCACCGATCAGCTCCACCAGATGCAGGGTGTTCTCCGGCGTGCGTCGTCCGCCACCCTGAGCGCTGCGCTTGTCCAGCCAGTACTGCAGGAAACTCAGCAGGCTGGCCAGCAGATAAAGCGGCAATATCCACCAGAGCCCCTTGCCGAACAGCGTCACGCAGCCGAGCAATGGCAGGATGCACAGCAAAGCGAGCACCAAGGCCTTGCTGGAAAAGTTATGGATGGAGCCTTGAGTCGATGATCGGTGTGTGGATTTGGCAGCAGCCTTTCGCACTACCGGTGCCGCCGTGCCGGGCGTTTTCGGTTTGCGCCGGATCGCCGGCCGATCAAGGCTCAGTTCACCGGCCAGGCGCAGGTGTTCGGCACGCGGCCGACCGCGCGGATCACGCCCGGCGACGAACAGCACCTCGTCACCCGGCTGCGGGCGGCGGTCGCCGCGCATCGCCGAGATATGAGCGAAAACCTCGGCTCCACCGTCTTGCGGCTGGATGAAACCAAAACCCTTGGCGTCATCCCAACTTCTCAGGCGCCCTTTGCGTTCGTTGCCGCTCACGGTTGCGCCGTGCTCCAGTCGATCAGGTGCAGTTGCCAGGTGGCGAGAATCACCAGACCGAAGGCAATGCGGTACCAGGCGAACACCGCATAGCTGTGATTGGCGATGAACTTGAGCAAGGCGCGCACGGTGATCATCGCCACGATGAAGGTGCTGACGAAGCCGATGGCAAAGATCGGCAGATCGCTCCACTGCAGGATGTCGCGGTACTTGAACAGCGAGTAGACCGTGGCGGCGATCATGGTCGGCATCGCCAGAAAGAAGGAGAACTCCGTGGCCGCCTTGCGCGACAGGCCGAACACCAGCCCGCCGATGATGGTGGCCCCGGAACGGGATGTTCCCGGAATAAGCGCCAGGCATTGCGCGAAGCCGACCTTCAGCGCCAGCTTCCAGGTCATGTCATCGACCGACTCGGCCTGGATGGCGTGCTCACGTTTCTCCGCCCAGAGCATGATGATGCCGCCCACGATCAAGGCGGTGGCCACCGTGATCGGATTGAACAGCCAGTGTTCGATCAGATCGGCAAAGGCCAGGCCGAAAACCACAGCCGGAATGAAGGCCAGCAGCAGGTTGAAGGTGAAGCGCTGCGCACGCGGCTCGCTGCGCAGCCCCAGCACCACACCGAGCACCCGCGCGCGGAATTCCCACATCACCGCCAGAATGGCGCCGAGCTGGATGATGATCTTGAACGCTGTAGCGGTTTCTCCGTTGAAGCCCAGCAGATCGCCGACCACGATCAGGTGACCGGTGCTGGAAATTGGCAAGAACTCGGTCAGGCCTTCCACTATGCCCAGGATCAGGGCCTGAAAGGCCATCCAGATATCCATCGATTCCCCCAAACGCGGCAAGTGCCTTACGAGTAAAAACTGAAGCAAAAGTCCCGGCCCTGGGACACAGGCCCGTCGCACAGGTTCCTTGCGACGGCGCGCCCGGCGACTATTCAGTTTTTTGCCGAGCGGCCGAGATGCTAACAGACAACTAACATGAATGATGCGTCGAGGTGACAGCGCTGCCCAATAGCCGTTCCAGACGCCTCAGCCCGACAATTACAACAATCAGGAATTTCTTCATGAACAGTTTGCGTAGTCTTCCCATCAGCCGTCGTCTGTGGCTGATTCTGGCGCTGGCCATCCTGATGTTGGTGCTTCAGGGCGCCTATATGCTGCGGCAGATCAATCTCGATCTGTACGCCAGCAAGGCCGAGAAGACCGAGCACGTGGTGCAGAGCGCGGCCGGCATCCTCAAGCATTACCAGGGCCTGGAAAGCGCCGGCAGCCTGAGCCGCGAGGAAGCGCAGAAGCAGGCGATGGAAGTCATCCGCGGTCTGCGCTACGACGGCCAGGAGTACTTCTGGATCAATGACCAGACCCCGGTCATGCTCATGCATCCGATGAATGCCAAGCTCGAGGGGCAGAACCTTTCCGGTTTCAAGGATCCGGACGGCAAGGCGCTGTTCAACGAGATGGTCGCCATCACCCGCAGCCAGGGCGCTGGCCAGGTCGACTACCGCTGGCCGAAACCTGGCGCCACTGACCCGGTACCGAAGATCTCCTACGTCGAACTCTTTCAGCCCTGGGGCTGGATCATCGGCTCCGGCGTGTATGTGGACGATGTCCAGGCCGAATTCAGGACGCAGGCGATGCGTGCGGTGGGCATGGGTCTGCTGATCGTGCTGCTGCTGACCGCTCTGGTCGTGCTGATTACCCGCAGTATCGCGCAGCCCTTGCAAATAGCGGTAGACGCCATGGCCAACATCGCCAGCGGTGAAGGCGATCTGACCCGCAACCTCGACACTCATGGCCGCGACGAACTCACTGCCCTGGCCACGCATTTCAATGCCTTTACCGACAAGCTGCGTCGGGTGATCGGCCAGCTGCTCGAATCCGCCGGCTCGCTGGATCAGGCCGCGCGCTCGCTGGGTGACATTTCCAGCGAAGCACAGCGACACAGCCAGCAACAGGCGCAGCAGATGGAGCTGGTGGCCACGGCGGTCAACGAAGTGACCTATGGCGTGCAGGACGTGGCGAAGAACGCCGAGCATGCCTCCAGCGAAATGCATACGGCCGAAGAACAGGCCAGCCAGGGCCAGCAGAACATCAATGCCAGCCTGCGCCAGATCGACCAGCTTTCCGGGACCATCGACAAGGCCGTGGAGGTGATCCAGTCGCTGGCCAGCGAAAGCACGCAGATCGGCAGCGTGCTGGAGGTGATCCGCTCGATCGCCGAACAGACCAACCTGCTCGCCCTGAATGCCGCCATCGAAGCGGCCCGCGCCGGCGAGCAGGGTCGCGGCTTCGCCGTGGTCGCCGACGAGGTCCGCTTGCTGGCACAGCGCACGCAGCAGTCCACCGCCGAGATCCAGGGCATGATCGAACGCCTGCAGAGCAATTCCGAGGCGGCGGTCAAGGTCATCCATGACAGCAGCCGTGCGTCACAATTAACGGTGGAACAGGCAAGCCAGGCTGGCGAAAGTCTGGCGCAGATCGCACAATCGCTGCGCAATCTGACCGGGCTCAACGCCTCGATCGCCAGCGCCACCCTGCAGCAGTCGCACGTGGTG
This sequence comes from Pseudomonas sp. GD04158, assembly GCF_029834875.1. Lineage (NCBI taxonomy): Bacteria > Pseudomonadati > Pseudomonadota > Gammaproteobacteria > Pseudomonadales > Pseudomonadaceae > Pseudomonas > Pseudomonas sp. GD04158. The sequence continues at coordinate 118,937 of NZ_JAODYT010000005.1, forward strand.
GAAGACATCAATCAGAACGTCACGCAGACGGCCGCTCTCGCCCATAACACGGCCGAAGCCGCCGAACAGTCGAGTGCGGCCAGCCAGCATCTGAAACAGCTGGCCGATCAGCTCGGTCGCCTGCTGGGACAGTTCCGCATATGAGAAAAGCATGAGCAGCATGGAGCACCAGGAGGTCGACTTCAGCCGACCGCAGAATCAGGATCTGATCTGGGACCTGGACAGCATGGCCCGCCGCGAGCTGGCCGAGCGCTTCATCAAGCTGTTCGAGAATCGCTTGTGCGTCTATTCCGAGTCGGTGGGCCAGCTGTATACCAACTACAGCCTGCACTTCCCCACCGATCTCGGCCGCAAGATGGTGGTGCTGCCCAACCCCTATGCCTTCCACGACACCCTGCACGGCATCGAGAGCCAGGCCATTCGCAAGACCGGCCTGTGCGTGCTGCCGGGCAAGGTGCTGGGCAAGCCGGGCCTGCTGCTCAGCACGCAGATCAAGGACGGCGGCCCCACGCCCAAGACGATGCCCTTCAAGCCCGCGCTGGCGCAGATCATCAGCAACCAGAAGAAGATTGGCGACGTCTTCCTGCCGGTGCTGATGAAGGGCGACCTGCGCGAGTTCGACCAGCAGATGCCATATCTCCATCTGCACCGCCTGCAACTGGCGCGCCTGCCGCGATTGTCCAGCTTCGAACGCGAGGACATCCAGCAGACCATCACCCGCAAGCTGCTGATGCTCTACCGGCAGGCCGACAGCCTGGTGTGCTGAGGTCGGGCAGATCAGTACAATCGCTCCCTTTTCCTGACGAGGGCGCCAGATGTCCTGGCTCGAACTGATTGCCGCCGGGCTCGGCATCCTTGCGGTCTGGCTGACGGTGCGGCAGAACCCCTGGTGCTGGCCCATCGGCCTGATCATGGTGCTGCTCTACGCCTGGCTGTTCTACGACTGGCGGCTGTATTCCAACCTTCTGTTGCAGGTGCTGTTCGCTGCGTTGCAACTCTATGGCTGGTGGCAATGGACCCGCGGCGGCGAGCGGCATGACGGGCGCACCGTCAGTCGCCTGCGGCCGGCCGGCGTGCTCACGGGGCTGCTGGCGGGCAGCATCGGCGCGCTGGCGCTGGGCTACCTGATGGCCACCCATACCGATGCCAGCTCGCCCTGGCTGGACGCCGCTCTCACCGCCTTCAGTCTGGTCGCACAGTTATGGATGGCGCAGAAGCGCCTGCAGTGCTGGGCACTGTGGGTGGTGGTGGACCTGTGCTACGTGGCGTTCTTCCTGCACAGCGGCCTGTACCTGACCGCCGCGCTGTACGCCGCGTTCACCCTGCTGGCCATCAGCGGCTGGCTGAGCTGGCGTCGCGACCCGGCCATCTGGGGCAGTCGATGAAGATTCTGGTATTGACTGGACCGGAATCCAGCGGCAAGAGCTGGCTGGCAGGCGAGATACAGGCACGCTTCGGCGGCGTGGTGGTGGGCGAATACGTGCGCCACTTCATCGAACGCGAGCAACGCGACACCTGCTACGCCGATATCCCGGCCATCGCCCGCGGCCAACTGGCCTGGGAAGATGCTGCCCGCGCAGCGGCGCCGGCCTTGCTGATCCTCGACACGCATCTGCTGAGTAACATGCTGTGGAGCCACAGCCTGTTCGGCGACTGCCCGGCCTGGCTGGAGCAGGAGCTGTGCGCGCGCCAGTACGACCTGCATCTGCTGCTCGATCCGCAGGGCGTGCCCTGGGTGGAAGATGGCCAGCGCTGCCAGCCGCAATTGCAGGAGCGCCTGGCCTTTCATCAGGCCTGTCGACATTGGCTGACCAGCAACGATCAGCCCTTCTGCGAACTGACCGGCGGCTGGACGGCGCGCCGGCAGGCTGCGCTGGAGAAGGTTGCCGAGCTGCTGGGCTCAGCGAATCAGCACACTGGCCCAGGCCAGTAGCAGACTGCCGCAGACCACCAGCGTCAGGGGTGTGCGTAACGCCGGATACCACTGCGGCGCCAGCCCGACCCGCACCGCATGCATGTCGGCCAGATAGAGGCCGATGAAGGCGAAGAGGAAGATCGGCAAGGTGAAGGCCATGGGCAAGCCACTGGCCAGCGCCGCCCAGCCGAGCATCGGGGGGATCACCGACAGGCCAAGCTGCAGCTGAGCGTTCTCGTCGGTCTCCTCCGCACGCATCGCCAGGCCCCAGTGAATGGCGCCCATGAAGGCGAGAATCACTGCAGCGAAATCCAGCAGTGCGTTCAGCACGAACGGCCGCCAGCCCAGCGGAATCACCCAGATGCCCAGTGCGCCGCCCACGAAAGGCACCAGGCCGGCATAACCCAGCAGCATGGCAAGTTTCGGGGGCTTATCGGCATCGAACGGGTGCATGGCAATCTCCTTGGCGAAACATTCGCTGAGCACCTTAACAGTGTTTCGCCGACGATACAGCCGAAGGCTGTCAGCGCAGGCGATGCTTGTGCAGCAGCCGGTAGAAGGTCGGGCGGGAAATACCCAGGGTGCGGGCCGCCTGGCTCATGTTGTTGGCATGGCGCGCCAGGGCATCGTTCAACGCCTGGCGCTCGGCCCGCAGAATGTAGTCCTGCAGCGTGGTCACCGCGGCGCCCGGCCCCCGTCCGGCCTCGAGCCCCAGATCACCCGCGAGAATCTGCCGTCCCTGGGCGAGCACCAGGGACCGTACCACCCGATTGCACAGCTCACGCACATTGCCGGGCCAGGCATGTTCGACCATGGCATCGACAGCCTCTTCGCTGAAATGCCGATGCCTGCGCCCGATTACCGCGCCATGCAGTTTGGCGAAATGTTCGGCCAGCAGCAGCATGTCGCTGCGCTGCTCGCGTAGCCGGGGCGTCTGCAAGCGCACGTCAGCGAGCATCCGATAGAGGTCCTCGCGAAAGCGCCCCTGGCGCACCGACTCTTCCAGCTCGCCACGACTGATGCTGATCAGGTGCAGCCCTGGATGGGTGTGCAGATGCTGCAACAGATGCTGCTGGGTCGGCGCGGACAATGTGGCCAGGCCCTCGAGCAGCAGCGTGCCTGTCGCCGCCACGGCCAGCGCACCCGCATGCCCGGGCCGGTCGAACAGCGCCTCGGCCTGCCCGGCGCAATCCAGACGCTGCAGGGCATGGCCGGCGCGTGAAGAGCGCTCATGCAGCAGGCGCGCCAGCAGCGTCTTGCCGCTGCCGCGTTCGCCGCTGATCAGCAGCGGCCTGGGCACCTCGCTCAACTGCTCCAGTTGCTTGCGCAGCGTACGCGCCTGGGCGCCGTTGCCCAGAAATTGACGCGCCTGCCGCTCGCCCTGCAGGCTGCGCAGGCGCGCGTTCGCCTGCGCCTGCGAGAGCGTTTCCATCAGATTTTCCGGGGTGGTGGGCAGCGCCAGGGCAGCAAAGAACCATTCGCCGATCAATTCGGCGATCTCGCCCCGCTCCAGGGTCTGCGAATCCAGCACCGCCACCCAGCTGGCCTCCATGCTGCGCAGCTGAGCCAGCAGCGGCGCCAGCGGCTGCTCGTGCAGATGAATCAGCACCACATCGCCGGAGCTGCCCTGCAGAGACTGCAGTGTGCCGCGGCGCAGCGCCCAACCTGCCTCCTGCAGAGGAAGGAGTAGTTGTTCGCACGCGCCTAGCGGCTCGACCACCAGTAATTGCCGGGATGCGACGGAAACGACATCCAACATACCCCTTCCTTGGCGCCATTATTTTGTAATATCAATAAAAACAATGATTTGGCGCGCACAACTGTAACGCTAGCAAGAACTTTGACACTGCATAAACCATTTCTCTATATCGCTTGTTCCAGTTGGTTATTGCAGGAGTTTCATGTTCATGGCGATGGCAACTTGCCAAGCGTCTGCAGGATTGGCATAACAGGGCCACTAATAAGAACGCCACAAGGAAGTCTCCGATGCGTCTGCTCCGCCGTACCCTGAAGCTGGTTCTGGTGCTGGTACTGATCGGTCTGGCGGTAGTGCTCTATTACGTCGCCAACCCGAACCTGCCCAGGTTCGAGCCGCCCGAACAGCTGCACTATCTGCAGCAGTGGAGCGACGAGCAGCGCCAGACCTATTACTACACCCCTCAGGGCACCACGGTTAAAGGCCTGCGCTACGACTGGTTCGTCGCCCTGGAAATGCCCTTCGGCAGCGAGAAATTCGCGCGCCCTGACTATCTCGCCCGCTTCGGTTTTCTTACCGATCCCAAGCAACGCGCCACTTCTCTGAACCCCGGCAATCTGCCGGTCGGCTTCGCCCGCCATCAGGACAACGAGAGCGGCGAGCACTTTCTGGATATCAGTTGCGCCGCCTGTCACACCGGCGAACTGCGCTACCAGGGCCAGGCGGTGCGTATCGACGGCGGCGCCGCCCTGCATTCACTGGCCTCGACGGTACCGACCCTGCGCGGCGGGGGCTTCGGCCAGGCGCTGGGCATGAGCATGGCCTTCACCTATTACAACCCGCTCAAGTTCCGCCGTTTCGCTCAGGAGGTGCTTGGCGATCGTTACGCGCAGGATCGTGATCGCCTGCGCCAGGACTTCAAGCAGGTGCTCGATCGCCTGCTGGCCACTGCCGCCAATGACTGGCACCGCGGCCTCTATCCAACGGAAGAAGGCTTCGGCCGTACCGATGCGTTCGGCCGTATCGCCAATACCGTAATCGGCGATGCACTGGACGAAGCCAACTACCGCATCGCCAATGCACCGGTCAGCTACCCGCACCTGTGGGATATCTGGAAGTTCGACTGGGTGCAATGGAATGGCTCTGCCATGCAGCCGATGGCGCGCAACGTCGGCGAGGCTCTGGGGGTAGGCGCCAGCCTGCACCTGCTCGACGAGCATGGCCAAGGCGTCACGGAGGCCGACCGCTATGCCTCCAGCGTGCGTCTGCACGACCTCTATACGCTGGAGGAAACCCTCAAGCAGCTGCAGCCACCGCAGTGGCCCGAGGCGATCTTCGGCAAGATCGATCTGCCCCTGGCCAGCCGCGGCAAAGCCCTGTACAGCGAAAACTGCGCCTACTGCCACGCCCCCAATCCCAAGCCGCGCGAGCAGCGACTGGCCCCTGCGCGCGATCCGGAATGGAAGATGCGCATCGTGCCGACCGACATAGTCGGTACCGACCCGACCACGGCCGACAACATCGCCGATCACCGCTTCGACATCAGTCGTCTGGGCTGGACCAAGGCCGAGCTGTCGCGTCTGGATGTGCAACTGTTCGGCGCCAGCCTCGACGAGGTCGACTTCAAGAGCATCTCCAGCGCCAAGGCCCTGGCCTACATCACCGCCTACGTGGAAAACCGCGCCTACCAGGATGCCGGCATCAGCCCGCGGCAGCGCTGGCGCATGGACGGTTACGGCCTGTCGATCGGCGTGCAGGAGAAACGCGGCTACAAGGCGCGCCCGCTCGACGGCATCTGGGCCACCCCGCCCTTCCTGCACAACGGTTCGGTGGCCAACCTGTTCGAGCTGTTGTCGCCGGTGTACGAACGGCAGACCCGCTTCTGGGTCGGCAACTTCGAGTTCGATCCGGTACGGGTCGGTTACCGCAGCGAAGCGTTCCCCGGCGGCTTCCTGTTCGACACGCGGGTAACCGGCAATGGCAACGGCGGCCATGAGTTCCGCGATGGCTGTCGCCAGCAGGGAGTGATCGGCCGTGCACTGGCGCCGGATGAGCGCCTGGCGGTGATCGAATATCTCAAGGTGCTCGGCAACGACGGGTTGGAAGCCCAGCTCACCGAAGTGCCGGCAAAAGCCTGGACACCCGGCCCCAGTTGCGAAGGCTGACCCCACTGACGCGTTCCGGAACAAGGATCACAAGCATGTTGAAACGTTTCTGGCTCTGGCTCGGTCGGCTGCTCGGCAAGCTGTTGCTCACTCTGATTGTGCTCGGCCTGATCGGCTGGGGCATCGGCGAAGGCTATTACGCCTGGAAGTTCTCCGGGCCGGTTTCCACGCAGGAAGAAATCGCAGCCGACGAGGCGGCGCTGACCCGCCTGATCATCGAGGACGCCGTGCGCATCGTCGAACAGCACCGTGACAACACCCGCGTGCTGCGTGACGCCCACGCCAAGGCGCACGGTTGTGTCAGGGCCGAAGTCCAGGTGCTGGACGATCTCGACGAGAGCCTGCGCCAGGGCGTGTTCGCCGAGCCGGGCCACACCTGGCAGGCCTGGATGCGCCTGTCCAACGGCAACGCCTATCCGCAGTTCGATCGCGCGCGCGATGCCCGAGGCATGGCCATCAAGCTTCTCGACGTGCCCGGCGAGAAACTGATGAAAAATCCGCTGCATGCCGGCGATCAGGATTTCGTGATGTTCAACAACACGGCGTTCTTCGTCCGCGACGTGGCCGAGTACCGCAGCAACTTCGCCGCCCAGGCCGACGGCAAGAAGGTACTGGCCTTCTTTCCCAGCTGGGACCCGCGCACCTGGGAAATACGCCATCTCTTCATCGCCCTGAAGACCCTGGCGCCGGCTCCCGAGACGCCGGTGGCCACCACCTACAACTCCATCGCCCCGTTCAAGCTCGGCTCATTGAACATCAAGTACCGCGTGGTGCCGGCACCGCAGAACTGCCCGCCCTATGAATTGCCCGAGCAGAACACCGACCTGCCCAACTTCCTGCGCAATGCGCTGTACCAGCAACTGTCCCTGGATCGTGCTCCGGCCTGCTTCGAACTGCAGGTACAAAAACAGAACGCGCAGTACTACATGCCCATCGAAGACACCAGCGTGGAGTGGAGCGAAAAGATTTCGCCCTTCGAAAGCGTGGCACGTATTACCGTCCCGGCTCAGGACTTCGATAGCCGTGAACAAAACCTGTTCTGCGACAATTTGTCCTTCAATCCCTGGCATGCACTCGCGGAACATCGACCGATCGGTGGAATTAACCGTCTGCGCAAATCGGTATATGAGGCGGTAAGTGCCTATCGCCACCAACGCAACGCCCATGTCGTCGCTCCAGCCCCCGCTGGCGTTGGGCTGGGGCCGGTGACCAGCAATAGGACAGCGGAACTTTCCGACTAGAAAGTTGTAATCGGCGAGACGCTGGAAGTTTTTTGCAAGGCACTTCGCAAGTGCATTAAAAGTTTTTTTCAATGGTGTGTGACTTATAGGTCGCCTGCGTTCATCAACAGCAATGAAAGGCCCTCTTGGTAAACCACGGGCCGCCACTAATTTGCTGGGATCAACTCGGAGAAACCGACCCCATGAACACACCGCTGCGTTTTAACGAAGCCCTGCTGATTGCCGATCGCGCCTTCCGCCCGTTCCAATGCGTAGCCTGGGCCCCGCAGGACGGCACCGGCGTCGTCAGCATCAGCGTCATCGACCGCACCAGCACTCGCCTGCTCGGCCGCACTCAACTGTCCAGCGCGACCTACAGCGACCCACAGCAACTCGCCGACGCCCTGCAGCGTTCGCGTGACGAGCTGCGCCGCAAGGGCTTCGATCTGGCGCCCTGGAGCATGCCCGAGTAATTCCCCACGGGGCGCCGTCCGGCGCCCGCTAAGTGCTTGGCAATATTTGTGGGCTTATTGTCCTTGTTGCCATGACCGCCTCGGCGCAGACTGCCTCCCATCCCCCTGGAGGCTCTTATGGATGCGCTCAGAACCATCGCCTGCCTGACCTACCCCGACGTCATGAGCCTGGACGTTACCGGGCCGCTGCAGGTATTCGCCTCGGCCAACGTCGAGCGCCAGCGCCAGGGTCTGCCGCCCTCCTACCAGATCTGCCTGCTAGGCGAAGCGCCCGGCCCGGTCAGCACCTCGGCAGGCATTCAGCTGGTTGCCGACAGCGCCTGGCGCAGCGCCGATGCCAGCCAGATCGACACGCTGCTGGTGCCAGGCGGGCCGGGCGTGGAGCGTCAGTGCCAGCATACGGCCCTGCTGAACTGGTTGCGGGACGTCGAGCCGCAGGTACGGCGGCTCGGCTCGGTGTGCTCCGGCGCGCTGATCTTGGCCGCCGCCGGGTTGCTCGATGGGCGCCGCGCCACCACTCACTGGGCCGATGTGCAGACCTTGCGCAATGGCTATTCGCAGGTCGAGGTCCTGGCTGACTGCCTGCATACCTACGACCCGCACGACCGCGACGGCAATGGGCACATCTTCACTTCGGCCGGCGTGACCGCGGGCATCGATCTGGCTCTGGCGATGATAGAAGCCGACCTGGGACGCGCGCTGGCCCTGGCAGTGGCTCGCCGCCTGGTGATGTTTCTGCGCCGCCCCGGCGGCCAGGCGCAGTTCAGCGCCCTGCTCAGCCCGGAGCCTAGCCGGGTGCCGCGGCTTGCCGCCTTGCTCGAATGGATTCCCGCACATCTCGGTGACGACCTGTCGCTCGAGGCGCTCGCCGCTCAGGCGCACATGACGCCACGCACGCTGTCGCGGGTGTTCGTTCAGGAACTGGGCATGGGGCCGGGCCGCTACGTCGAGCGGGTGCGCCTGGAGGCCGCGCGCAATCTGCTGCAGGACGCCCAGGCCTCGATCGCCACGGTGGCCCGCCTGACCGGTTTCGGCCACGCGGAGAACCTGCGCCGCAGCTTTCACAAACACCTGGCCATCAGCCCGCAGGACTACCTGCAGCGCTTCGGCCAGGCACGCCAGGAGAACCTGAATGCTTGAGCTACGCCCGAACTGCGAGTGCTGCGACCGAGACCTGCCGGCGAACAGCGCAGACGCGTTGATCTGCTCCTTCGAATGCACCTTCTGCCGCAGCTGCGCCGAGAACAAGCTGGCGTTGCGCTGCCCCAACTGCGGCGGCGAGCTACTGCGCAGGCCGATCCGCCCCGCGCAGATGCTCGCGCGCAACCCGGCTTCCAGCGTCCGCGTAGGGAGGGGTTCGCCATGCTGAATTTTCTTGGCAAGTTGCGCGGCGATGGTGCGGCGCTACCGCCTCTGCCCTCGCTGCGTCAGGTGCTGCTGGCCTGGCTGGGTGGCTTTCTTGCCATCGCCTGCATCGCCGCCAGTGGCGATGCGCTGTCGGCCAGCCTGCTGCTGGGCTCGTTCGGCGCGTCCTGCGTGCTGGTGTTCGGCTTTCCCGATCTGCCTTTCTCGCAGCCGCGCAACCTGGTGTTCGGGCATGTGCTCAGCAGCCTGGTCGGGCTGATCTGCCTGCATCTGCTCGGCCCCGGCATCTGGTCGCTGGCTCTGGCGGTAGGCAGCGCCATCGCACTGATGATGCTGACCCGCAGCGTGCACCCGCCGGCCGGCTCCAACCCGGTGATCATCTTTCTCGCTCAGCCGGGCTGGGGCTTCCTGCTCTTTCCAACCCTGGCTGGCGCACTGATCCTGCTGCTGGTGGCGCTGCTGTACAACAACGCCACGCGCAGTGGGCGCTACCCCAGGTACTGGTAGCCGGAAACGACAAGGGCGACCCACCGGGTCGCCCTTGTCGTCGTGCAGAGCACCTCAGTAGTAGGCGTTCTCGCGATTGCTGTGATCGGTCACGTCACGCACGCCCTTGAGCTCGGGAATGCGCTCGAGCAGGGTCTTCTCGATACCCTCCTTGAGCGTGTAATCGGCCTGTCCGCAACCCTGGCAGCCGCCGCCGAAACGCAGCACGGCAATACCTTCCTCGACCACATCGACCAGGCTGACCTGACCACCATGGCTGGCCAGACCGGGATTGATCTCGGTCTGCAGGTAGTAGTTGATGCGCTCGTTGAGCGGGCTGTCTTCGTTGACCATCGGCACCTTGGCGTTCGGCGCCTTGATGGTCAGCTGGCCGCCCATGCGGTCGGTGGCATAGTCGACGACGGCGTCTTCCAGAAAGGGTTCGCTGACGGCGTCGATCCAGGCGGTGAAGCTGGCCAGACCGACCGGGGTATCTTCGGGCTTTTGCTCACCCGGCTTGCAATAGGCGATGCAGGTTTCCGCGTAAGGCGTACCCGGCTGGGTGATGAATACACGAATGCCGATACCCGGGGTGTCCTGCTTGCTCAGCAGCTCGGCCAGGTAATCTTCGGCAGCTTGGGTAATGGTGATGGCGCTCATGGCAACTCCTCGCGAACATGCGCGCAGTGTACGCCAGTGCGGCGCACGGTTAAAGCCCAACTAATTTAGTAGGAATTGATCGCGACAATAGCGCAGGACAAACCTGTGGCGCGCTGCGCGCACGCCGTCAGAGGTTCTGGTAGCGATTCATATCCAGCACACCCGCCTCCACTGGCTGGGTTTCGCGGATGTGTTCGGCCAGGTCATGGAAATAGCGCCAGAACTGCGGGTGGCTGCGGCGAATGCCCCAACGCTCGACGATGCGCTCGAAAGCCGCTGCATCGGCAGCGCGCTCCATCTGCGCGACGAACTCGTCCATCTCGTTGGCCTTGAGGCTGAACAGGAAGTTCGGATAGCTGCTGAGCACCTCGGGGTAGATGGTCAGCGTATCCAGACGTGGCTGGTAGCGCAGCTCTTCACCCAGCATGAACGCCACATTGCTGTGCGCGCGATTGCGCAGCAGGCTGTAAACCTCGCGCGAGCCGTCGGCAAGCTCCACCCGCAGCAGCGTCGCCTCCGGCAACTGGCGGATCACCCGCAGGCCGCCAGCCGGACGACTGGCCAGGCGCGAAAGCGTCTGCTCCGCATCCCTCAGCTCGGGCGGCAAGCCATCGCGATGGCAATGGGCGCCAGTGCAGCGGTTGATCGGGTCCGGACGCGCGTTGAGGCTGGCGTAGCGCTGCAGCAGCTGCACGGCGAATTGCTGCTTGGGATTCTCGTCTTCCAGGGTGAGGCCGCTCGGGCTGCGATGATCGACCGAGGTGTAATCCAGCCACATCTTCAGCTTGCCGCTGTTCTGGTACCAGTCGTCCAGGTAGCCCTTGCGCGCCCCGGCCGGCAACAGGCGGAGGAAATTGACCTCGGCGCCGTTGCGGATCAGGTCGAAATACAGGCGGGTCTGCGCCTGATGCGAGACGTTGCCGAACACGTCGAAATTGACCACCAGTTGATAGTAGGTGCGCTCGAACAGCGGGTAGTCCATCCACCAGAGGGTCTGTGGAATCTCGCCGATCAGCCCTTTGCGCACCGAAGCGCTGTCGTGCTGGCGGAAGATCGACAGCAGCGCGTTGTCGTTACCGCTCCAGATATGCGCCCAGTCGGCCGGCGGCGCATTGGCGTAGGCCTCCTTGCGCAGATTTTCGTAGGCGTTGCGCTTGTTGCGGTAATCACGCCAGAGCCCCGGCAGATCGCCGATCTCATCGAATTGTCCCGGCATCGCCAGCAGCGGCGTGGCTTCGCTGCGATAGGCCGCATCGGTGACATACAGGTCATGCTCCGGCGCCTGGAACAGGGCCCAGAAGTTGTCGCGGATCACATCGGTGGCGATCTGCCCGCGGCACACCGGACCGCGAATGAAGGTGCGCACGAAATACTCGGCGTTATCCAGCATGAATTGATAACGCGCCCTTGGCGGAATCGCGGCGAAGGTCTCGAAGGGATTGGCGCGGCGCTGCGCCCCATAGCCCGGCACGGCCTCCAGCGGCCAGTCTTCGCCGAAGAACAGCTCCTGCACGCGCGCCAGCCCGGCATCGCTCAGTGGGTAGGTGATATGGGTCTTGTGCACGATGACGCCCTGGATCGGCCACAAGCGATAGTGGAACTCGGTACCCGGATCGTCGTTGGGGCGACGCGTGGCGATGGGATCGATGGGCTGGCCACTGGGCGTGCGCGAGCGCACCAGCTGGAAGAAATGCCCGGGTTCGCCGCCAGCGAAGTGCAGATGGGCGAGAAACAGATGCTCGTACAACCAGCGCGAAACCAGGTCCTGCCGCGCGCCAGGGGCATTGAGAAACGCCTCCCACCTGGCGATCTGCTCCAGCTCGGCGACCGAAGGCTGCAACTTCTGCTCGGCCACCGGCGCGCCCTGGGCCAGCCACCGCTGCAGCGTGGCGTACTCGTCATCGCTCAGGCCGGTGACCGCGAACGGCATGCCGCCGTGGGGATTCTTCTGCGCATAGGCGGCGAACTCACCCGGCAATGGGCAGCTGTTGCTGCGGGTGATGGCGATATCGAGGTTGCCGGGCAGCTTGGCGTTGGGTTCGAGCGGCTGGCTACGGCCCAGCTCCAGCATGCGTTTGATCAGCGCCGCCTGGCCATTCTCGCCAGCGAGCACCGAATGAAAGCCGCGCTGGCGCCAGGCCGCCTCTCCCTGTGCATCCAGATACAGCCGTGTGGTCGCCTGCGCCTTGCTGCGCGTGCCGTCGTACACCGGCTGCTTGCTGGCGCCGCGCAACATGCCCTCGCCGCTGCCCAGGTTGAGCTGGCAAGGTGCGTCATAGCACGCATGGCACGCTATGCACTTGTGGGTGAGGATGGGCTGGACGTCGTCGATGTAGGAGATCGCTTCGGCACGGGCCAGGCCTGCTGCGATGGAAAGAAAAAACAGGGCAGCAGGCTTGAGCATGGCCACATCCTTGATTGCGATGCTGGCAATTCTAACGAGACGGCGCGCCCAGCAACATGAATGAAATTCATGGAAACTGCCCAGGCGCTCCAGAACCCTGCAGCTTTGCTATCATCGCGCACCTTTGTTCCCGCTTTGCTCAGGTAGTTCTCATGTCCGATCGCAGCGCCCGCCTCCAAGCCCTCCAGCAAGCCCTGAAGGAGCGCATCCTGATCCTCGACGGCGGCATGGGCACCATGATCCAGAGCTACAAGCTGGAAGAGGCCGACTACCGCGGCGAGCGCTTTGCCGACTGGCCGAGCGACGTCAAGGGCAACAACGACTTGCTGCTGCTGACCCAGCCGCAGATCATCGCCGCCATCGAGAAGGCCTATCTGGATGCCGGCGCCGACATCCTGGAAACCAACACCTTCAACGCCACCCGCGTGTCGCAGGCCGACTACGACATGGAGGAACTGGTCTACGAGCTGAACCTGGCCGGCGCCCGCGTGGCCCGTGAAGTCTGTGATGCCAAGACGCTGGAAACCCCGGATCGCCCGCGCTTCGTCGCAGGCGTTCTAGGCCCGACCAGCCGCACCTGCTCGATCTCCCCGGACGTCAACGACCCAGGCTTTCGCAACGTCACCTTCGACGAACTGGTGGAGAACTACACCGAGGCCACCCGCGGCCTGATCGAGGGCGGCGCCGACCTGATCCTGATCGAAACCATCTTCGACACCCTCAACGCCAAGGCGGCGATCTTCGCCGTGCAGCAGGTGTTCGAGGAAGACGGCGTCGAGCTGCCGATCATGATCTCCGGCACCATTACCGACGCTTCCGGCCGCACCCTGTCCGGCCAGACCACCGAGGCGTTCTGGAACTCGGTACGCCACGCCAAGCCGATTTCCGTGGGTCTGAACTGCGCCCTCGGCGCCAAGGACTTGCGCCCGTACCTGGAAGAGCTGGCCAACAAGGCCGACACCCATGTGTCCGCACACCCCAACGCCGGCCTGCCCAACGCCTTCGGCGAGTACGACGAGTCGCCCGCCGAGATGGCGGCGGTAGTCGAAGAGTTCGCCGCTTCGGGTTTCCTCAACATCATCGGCGGTTGCTGCGGCACCACTCCGGCGCACATCCAGGCGATCGCCGAGGCGGTGGCCAAGTACCCGCCGCGCGTGATCCCGGACATTCCCAAGGCCTGTCGCCTGTCGGGCCTGGAGCCCTTCACCATCGACCGCAACTCGCTGTTCGTGAACGTCGGCGAGCGCACCAACATCACCGGCTCGGCCAAGTTCGCCCGTCTGATCCGCGAAGAGAACTACACCGAGGCTCTGGAAGTCGCCCTGCAGCAGGTGGAAGCCGGCGCCCAGGTGATCGATATCAACATGGACGAGGGCATGCTGGACTCCAAGGCCGCCATGGTCAGGTTCCTCAACCTGATCGCCGGCGAGCCGGACATCTCTCGCGTGCCGATCATGATCGACTCCTCCAAGTGGGAGGTGATCGAAGCGGGCCTGAAATGCATCCAGGGCAAGGGCATCGTTAACTCCATCTCCATGAAGGAAGGCGTCGAGCAGTTCAAGCATCACGCCCGCCTGTGCAAGCGCTATGGCGCCGCCGTGGTGGTGATGGCCTTCGACGAGGTCGGCCAGGCCGACACCGCCGCGCGCAAGAAGGAAATCTGCCAGCGCAGCTACGACATCCTGGTCAATGAAGTGGGCTTCCCGCCGGAAGACATCATCTTCGACCCGAATATCTTCGCCGTGGCCACCGGCATCGAGGAGCACAACAACTACGCGGTGGACTTCATCGAAGCCTGCGCCTATATCCGTGAGCATCTACCATTCGCCCTATCGAGTGGCGGCGTGTCCAACGTGTCGTTCTCCTTCCGCGGCAACAACCCGGTGCGCGAAGCGATCCACTCGGTGTTCCTCTACTACGCGATCCAGAACGGCCTGACCATGGGCATCGTCAACGCCGGCCAGCTGGAGATCTACGACGAGATTCCCAAGGAGCTGCGCGACGCGGTCGAGGACGTGGTGCTCAACCGCAATGACGGCGCCACCGAGGCGCTGCTGGCCATCGCCGACAAGTACAAGGGCGACGGCGCCGCCAAGGAAGTCGAGAACGAGGAATGGCGCTCGCTGCCGGTGGACAAGCGCCTGGAACACGCGCTGGTCAAGGGCATCACCGCCTTCATCGTCGAAGACACCGAAGAGTGCCGTCAGCAGTGCGCGCGCCCGATCGAGGTGATCGAAGGCCCGCTGATGGCCGGCATGAACGTGGTCGGCGACCTGTTCGGCTCGGGCAAGATGTTCCTGCCCCAGGTGGTCAAGTCCGCCCGGGTGATGAAGCAGGCCGTGGCGCACCTGATCCCCTTCATCGAAGCCGAGAAAGGCGACAAGCCGGAGGCCAAGGGCAAGATCCTCATGGCCACGGTCAAGGGCGACGTGCACGACATCGGCAAGAATATCGTCGGCGTGGTTCTTGGGTGTAATGGCTACGATATCGTCGACCTGGGCGTGATGGTGCCGGCGGAGAAGATCTTGCAGACCGCCCGCGACGAGAAATGCGACATCATCGGCCTGTCCGGGCTGATCACCCCCTCGCTGGACGAGATGGTCCACGTGGCCAAGGAAATGCAGCGCCAGGGCTTCACCCTGCCGCTGATGATCGGCGGCGCCACCACCTCCAAGGCGCACACGGCGGTGAAGATCGACCCGCAGTACAGCAACGACGCCGTGGTCTACGTCACCGACGCCTCACGCGCCGTGGGCGTGGCCACCCAGCTGCTGTCCAAGGAGCTGAAGGCCGACTTCGTGCAGAAGACCCGCGAGGAGTACGTGGTGGTGCGCGAGCGCACCTCGGCACGCGCCTCGCGCACCGAGCGCCTGGGCTATGCCGATGCCATCGCCAACAAGCCGGCCTTCGACTGGAACGGCTACATCGCGCCCAAACCGAGCTTTACCGGCGCCCAGGTGCTGGACGACATCGACCTGGCGACCCTGGCCGAATACATCGACTGGACGCCCTTCTTCATCTCCTGGGACCTGGCCGGTAAGTACCCGCGCATCCTCACCGACGAGATCGTCGGCGAAGCGGCCACCAGCCTGTTCAACGACGCCCAGGCGATGCTGAAGAAGCTGATCGACGAGAAGCTGATCAAGGCCCGTGCCGTTTTCGGCTTCTGGCCGGCCAACCAGGTCGCTCATGACGACATCGAAGTCTACGGCGACGACGGCAAGCCCCTGGCCAAGCTGCACCACCTGCGCCAGCAAACCATCAAGCCCGACGGCAAGCCGAACCTGTCGCTGGCCGATTTCGTCGCGCCCAAGGAAAGTGGTGTGACCGACTACGTGGGCGGCTTCATCACCACCGCCGGCATCGGCGCCGAGGAACTGGCCAAGGCCTATGAGGCCAAGGGCGACGATTACAACTCGATCATGGTCAAGGCCCTGGCCGACCGCCTGGCCGAGGCCTGCGCCGAGTGGCTGCACGAGCGGGTGCGCAAGGAGTACTGGGGCTACGCAGCGGACGAGCAACTGGACAACGAGGCGCTGATCCGCGAGCAGTACAAGGGCATCCGCCCTGCCCCTGGCTACCCGGCCTGCCCGGATCACACCGAGAAGGCCACGCTGTTCAAGCTGCTCGACCCCGAGGCCGACTACAACAAGGCCGGCCGCAGCGGTGTGTTCCTCACCGAGCACTACGCCATGTTCCCGGCCGCCGCCGTATCCGGCTGGTACTTCGCTCACCCCGAGGCGCAGTACTTCGCCGTGGGCAAGGTCGACAAGGATCAGATCGAGCAGTACAGCAAGCGCAAGGGTCAGGACATCGCCGTCAGCGAACGCTGGCTGGCGCCGAACCTCGGCTACGACGATTAAGCACTGCGGCCCCGGCTTGTCTATTCAGACAGGCCGGGGCGGCCGCAAAAAAACCGAACTCCGCCGACAGCGCCGCGCTCCAAGCCATATCGAGCCAATCCGGCTCATGCGACGGAGCGACGACATGTACAAGCACAGCCTTGCCGTACTGGCCGTGGCGGCCACGCTCGCAGGTTGCTCGACCATCGAGAACCCTGTGGACTACGTGACCTTCCGCGACGAACCACTGGTCAAGCAGGTCGATCACGGCATGACCCAGGAACAGGTACGCACCCTTGGCGGCCCGCCCTCCTCACAGGTCGAGCACAGTCTCAGCGGCAGCACCTGCAACAACTACGTGCTCAATGTCGACGGGCACGAACAGCCCTACTACGTGAATTTCGACGTCAACGGCCGTGTCGACAGCAAGGGCTTCATGACCTGCGCGCAGTATCACGAAAACAGACGCCGCCTCTGAACGAACCTTGCCCTGCTGCCGTTGGCAGCGGGGCAAGGCCTGACTGCGCGTGCGCTTAGAAAATCAGCTTGAACAGACCGATCACCACGATCAGGCCGATAATGAAGATGATGCCAACGGTGCCGCCGAGAAATTTCAACATACTGATGCTCCCTCTTTAATTTCGGATTCATCAGTTGTGACCCTGCCTCGGCGGCCAGGGTTTAGCATTTTTCTCTCGCGTCTTGCCCGCGGGTGCGAAGAGCGAGGATCAGGCCCCCGGTCGACGCACGATCTTGATGCTGTATTCCATCTGCGGCTTGCGCGTCATGCTCACGGCTCGACGGGTCACGGTATCCAGGGTGATGTTCCAGAAGCCGCTGGAGGGCACGCGGATCTTCGCCGGAAACTTGATGAAGGCGCCGCCGTGGTAACTATGCCGGCCGCGGTTCCTGAACGCACGGAAGTTGGCATCGTTCATCAGGCGGATGTTGCAGGGCTGCGAACACTGGATAACCACCAGATCGCCCTCTTCCAGATGCTCGCGTTGATGGATGAATTTCATCGTTTTCGGACTCGGCGGTGAAACGGGGGCGCCATACTGCCGCAAGCCGTTCGCCATCGCCAGTTCGGCTGACGACTCGCTTGCGCGCGACCTTGCCGCTGCCTAGGATGCGCCCCCACCCTTGCCCCGTCCTGAACCGATGAACGCGCTGCTCGATCGCATTCCCGCCCTGCTTGCCTGGACACGCCGTTATCCCGGGTTGATCGCCCTGTTCGGCTTTTGCTCGGGCCTGGCCAGCTTTCTGCTGGTCGATCGTCAGGCGCATCTGGCCAAGGTGCTGGGGGTGGTGCTGCTGGTGAGCTGGCTCTGGCTGATGCTGGAAAACCTGCTGCGTGAGCGCATCGCCCGGCGTTTCGGCTTCGAACTGCCGCTGCCGCTACTGCGCTATGCAACGCAGATGATCCATCAGGAAAGCCTGTTCTTCGTCCTCCCGTTCTTCCTCATCACCACCACCTGGAACAGCGGACAGTTGCTGTTCAGCGGCCTGCTGGCCGCAGCGGCCCTGGTATCCATTACCGACCCGCTGTACTACCGCTGGCTGGCACCGCGCCGCTGGCTGCTGCTGGTGTTCCATAGCCTGGCGCTGTTCGCGGTGATGCTCACCGCCCTGCCGATCATCTTCCATCTCAGCACGCCGCAGAGCTACGGCATCGCCCTGACCCTGGCGACGCTGCTGGCACTGCCGAGCCTGCCCGGGCTGATCGGCGGCGCCGGCTGGCGACGCACGCTGGCCCTCGCACTGTTGCCGCTGGCCCTGGCCGGCGGCGGCTGGATGGCGCGGGTCTGGGTGCCACCGGCCACCCTGTGGCTGGCCGACGTCGCCATCAGCGACCGTTTCGACGGCCAATTGCGCACGCCGGGAGAGCCGCTCACCACCGTCACCCTGGCGCAGCTGCAAGATGACGGGCTGTACGCCTATACCGCGATCAATGCCCCGCGCGGTCTGAACGAGCGCATCTATCACCTCTGGCAGCACAACGGGCGCGAAGTCGACCGCATCGCCCTGGACATTCACGGCGGGCGCAAGGAAGGCTACCGCGCCTGGACCCACAAGCTGAATTTCCCCCACGACCCGCAGGGCCGCTGGCAGGTGCGAGTGGTCACAGAGGCCGGGCAGATGATCGGCGTGCTGCGCTTCGACGTGGTCGACGCCGCGGCCAAGTGATAGCATCCGCGCCCCATGCAGCTCGCCGACCTCACTCAACGCCTCGCCGCCCTTGGCGCCAAACCCCAGCATATCGGGCGGATCACGCGCGCCTGGTTGCAGGGCAAACCCCTGGACACCGGCACCAAGCACCAGAAGACCGAGAACTTCCTGCCGCTCTCCGTGCGCCAGGGGTTGCCGGCAATTGCTGCGGAACTGGACGCGCTGGTCCGGCTGCGCTCCGAGCATCCGGGGGCCGATGGTTCGGCGCGCCTGCTGGTGGAGCTGGCCGACAAGCAGATGGTGGAAAGCGTGCTGCTGCCGCGCGACGGCCTGTGCATCTCCAGCCAGGTCGGTTGCGCCGTGGGTTGCGTGTTCTGCATGACCGGCAAAAGCGGCCTGCTGCGCCAGCTCAGCAGCGCCGAGATGGTGGCCCAGGTCGCGCTGGGCCGGCGCTTTCGCCCGGTGAAGAAGGTGGTGTTCATGGGCATGGGCGAGCCGGCGCACAACCTCGACAACGTGCTCGAGGCCATCGACCTGCTCGGTACCGAGGGCGGCATCGGCCACAAGAACCTGGTGTTCTCCACGGTGGGCGATCCTCGGGTATTCGAGCGCCTGCCGCAGCAGCGCGTGCGCCCTGCCCTGGCCCTGTCGCTGCATACCACCGATGCCGAGCTGCGTCAGCGCCTGCTGCCCAAGGCGCCTCGCATCGATCCCGAACAGCTGATGGAACTGGGCGAGGCCTACGCGCGCAGCATCGACTACCCCATCCAGTACCAGTGGACGCTGCTCAAGGGCATCAACGACAGCCAGCAAGAGATGGACAACATCCTGCGTCTGTTCAAGGGCAAGTTCGCCGTGCTCAACCTGATCCCCTACAACAGCCTGGACGCCGACGACTACCAGCGTCCGGACGGCGAACGCATCGTGCAGATGGTGCGCTACCTGCACAGCCGTGGTGTGCTGACCAAGGTGCGCAACAGCGCCGGTCAGGATATCGACGGGGGCTGCGGGCAGCTACGGGCGCGTGCCGTGGACCTGGTAAACACCAGCCGACTGCGTCTTTCTCGCCGCTGAGCCCTCAAGAACGAGGCTTGCAAGCCGATAAGAGATGGGAATAGCCTCAGCAAGGCAATATGCCATCACCGTACTAAGCTGATAGTACCTGTCCTGCATGGATGCAGCCCCGTCGTTTCGGCGCTCCAGGAGCCATCCATGAAAATCGCTCACAAGGTCGGCATCGCAGCCGCTACCGTTCTCTTTCTCACCACCAGCCTGCTGTCGCTGCTGCAGGTCAGCCAGGTGCGCGACACCCTGCGCGGCCAGGTGGAAGCCAGCATTTCCGAATCGAGCAACGCGCTGGCCAGGCAGATCGAGAACTGGCTCAACGCCAAGCTGCGCCTGATCGATCTGATGGCGCAGACCATCGACAGCAACTACAGCCCGCAGGAGATCCAGCGGGTGTTCGATGCGCCGCTGCTGAAAAACGAATTCATCCTGGTATTCGGAGCACTGGAAGCGGACGGCAAGCCGATCAAGAACAGTGACGACTGGAAGCCCAGCCCTGACTGGGACGGCCGCAAGCGCCCCTGGTACGCCACCGGCAAGAGCGGCAGCCAGGCCATGCTGACGGAACCCTATGTGGACTCCACCACCAATGAGATTCTCATCTCCGCCGTGGCCCGAATCAGCGATGCGGGCCAGTTTCTCGGCGCCTTCGGCGGCGATATCCGCCTGCAGTCGGTGGCCGACGCGGTCAACACCCTGGATTTCAACGGCGCCGGCTATGCCTTCCTGCTGAGCCGGTCGGGCAACATCATTTCCCACCCCAACGCCGACTACAACGGCAAGTCCTACAGCGAACTGTTCGACGGCCAGAGCCCGGCATTGGGTAAGGAGCTGCGCGAAGTGCAAGCCGGCGGCAAGAGCCTGCTGCTGTCCTTCACCCCGCTGCCCAACCTGCGCGGCATGGACTGGTACATCGGCGTGGTGCTGGACGAAAGCGTGGTCATGGCCGAAGCCAATCGCCTGACCTGGCTGGCAGTGATCGGTACCGTGATCGGCGTCGCCATCAGCCTGGTGGTGCTCGGCGTGCTGATGAACAGCCTGCTCAAACCGCTGGGCCTGCTCAGCACCTCGCTGCGCGAGATCAACAGCGGCGAAGGCGACCTGACGCGCCGCCTGGCCATCACCAGCAACGACGAGATCGGCGAGCTGTCGCAGGAGTTCAACCGTTTCCTGCAGACCTTGCAGACCCTGATCGGCGACGTGATGGGCAGCTCGCAGCAGGTGCGCGAGAGCACCGCCCTCACCTCCCACGAATCCGAGCAGGCCGCTCGCCGGCTGCAGGAACAGCTGCAGGAGCTGGACCAGCTGGCCACCGCGATGCAGGAGATGGCGTCCACCGCCGAAGAGGTGGCGCGCAACGCCCAGGCCGCAGCCCAGGCGGCCGTGGCCGCCAACGAAGAAACCGAAAACGGCGTTCGCGTGGTGTCGCAGTCCAGCTCGGCCATTCGCCATCTGGCCGACGAGATGGACGAAACCAGCCATGCGATCAACGAGCTGGCCAAGCTCAGCCACAACATCGAGTCGATCCTCCAGGTGATCACCAGCATCGCCGAGCAGACCAATCTGCTGGCGCTGAACGCGGCCATCGAAGCAGCGCGCGCAGGCGAGTCCGGCCGCGGCTTCGCCGTGGTCGCCGACGAGGTGCGCTCGCTGGCCTCGCGCACGCAGCAGGCCACCCAGGAAATCCGCCAGATGATCGACCAGCTGCAAGGCGGCGTGCGTCAGGCCGAGAGCCGCATGCAGCAGAGCCGCGATACCGCCAGCAAGACCGCCGAGGAAGCCGGCGCGGCCAACGACATGCTCGGGCGCATTCGCGAGGCGATCACCCGCATCAACGACATGAACCTGCAGATCGCCACCGCCGCCGAGGAGCAGAGCGCTACCACCGAGGAAATCAACCGCAACACCACCAACATTCGCGACATCAGCCATGAACTGGCCGGCGGCGCCGAACAGCAGGTACGCCAATGCGCCTCGATGGTGGAACAGGTGGGCCAGCAGGACCGTCTGCTCGGCCGCTTCAAGGTCTGAAGCAACAGCGCAGGGCGACAGCCAGGCTGTCGCCGCCTCATTTCATCAGGCTTTCCATGCGCCCGGCCAGCGCCTGCGCCAGACGCCGACGCCAGGCCGGGCTGCGCGGGTCGGCCAGCACCCTGTCCTCATGCACGAAGCTGCGGATGATGGCGTTGTAGCCCAGCCAGCGGCAGGGTTCCGGCTCCCAGCGGCGCAGGCTGGCAACCGGGCTGTCGGGATGTACCCAGGGCTGGCGCAACAGCAGGCTGTCGCGGCCGAGGATGAGATCGGCCAGGGTCCGCCCGCCAAGGTTGCTGGCGCCCACGCCCTCGCCACCGTAGCCGCCGGCCAGGGCGATGCGGTTGCGCGTATCGCGCAGCATGTGCGGCTGGAAGCCCCGCGCCATGCCCAGATTGCCGCCCCAGGAATGGGTGAAGCGCACGTTGCGCAGTTGCGGGAAGAGCTCGGCCATCAGGTAACGGCGCAGGCCGAGCTCGTCCTCGGTCAGGTTGAAATCGCTGCGCAGGCGCCCGCCAAAACGGTAGCCACCGCGAGCACCGAAGATCAGGCGATCATCGCGGCTGCGCTGACCGTAGGTAACCTGCCGGCTGAACTCGCTGAAGGCCTGGCCACGCTCCAGGCCGATACCGGCCCAGACATCCGCCGGCAGCTGCTCGGTGGCGACGATCAGACTCTGTACTGGCAACTGGTGATTGCCCAAGGGCGCCAGAGTAGCGGCGTAGCCTTCGATGGCCGGCACCACCCAGTCTGCCGTGACGCGGCCGTGCGCAGTGCGCACCTGGCCCGGCTGCCAGTCGATCACCGGGCTGCGCTCGTGCAGCTCGACGCCCAGCCCTTCGACACAGCGCGCCAAGCCACGGGCCAGCCTGGCCGGCTGGATGGTCGCGCAGTGCGGGCTGTAGAGCGCGCCGTAGGCATTGGCCACGCGCAACTGCTCGGCCAGTTCGTTCGGCGCCAGCCATCGGTAATCGTCTTCGCTCAAGCCGAGCGCACGCAGCTCCCCGAGGTATTCACGCAGTCGAGCTTCCTGCTCGGGATAGCGGGCCGCGCAGTAAAGCACCCCACCCTTTTGCAGTTCGCAATCGATGCCTTCGCGGCTCGCCACTGCGGCCACTTCGTCAGGGATGCCATGCAGCAGCTCGAAAGCGGCCTTGCGCTCGGCAGTCGGCAAGCCCGCCAGCAGACGATCCTCACCCAGCAGATTACCCATCAGCCAGCCGCCATTGCGCCCGGAGGCGCCGAAACCGGCAGTCTCCGCCTCCAGTATCACCACCTGTAGCTGCGGCGCCTGACGCTTGAGGTAGTAGGCCGTCCACAGTCCGGTATAACCGGCGCCGACAACCACCACATCCGCCTGCAGGTCGCCCTGCAAACTGGCGCGCGGCTGCAGCGGCTCCTCGAGCTGATCCATCCACAGGCTGATGTTGCGCCAGGGGTTCATCCGTACCTCCGTCATATCCATGGCGCAAGGCTAGCGCCAGCGCTCAGCGGCCGTCTTGCGTGCGCGCCCGCAAGGAAAGCTGCTTGAGATAGGCCTTGGGAGAAAGCCCGGTATGACGCCGAAAGCAGCTGTAGAACGCCGATAGCGAGTTGAAGCCGGCAGCGAATGCCAGCTCGTCGATACGCACCGGGTCGCTGTCAGCCTCGAGCCCCGCCAGCAGGTACTGCAGGCGCACGCGATTGACGTAACGGTAAAAGCTTTCACCGAGCACCTGATTGAGCAGGTGGGAAACCTGGTTGCGGCTGTAGCCGGTGGCCGTCGCCACCTGCTGCAGGTTCAGCTCGGGGTCGAGAAAGGGCTGGCTGCGCTGGAAATAGTCCTGCAGGTCCTGCGCCATCTGCCCGAGCTGGCGGCTCGACAGCCCCAGGCGACTGATCGCCGGCCGCGCACCGGGCGCACCGAGCGGCTGCCGTTCGCGCATCAGGGTGGCGTACTCGTTGACGCGCCAGATCAACCCGTCGCGTACGGTGATGGCCTCGCCGGTGCAGAACGACACCAGCCCCTCGCTGCCTTGCACACGGGTGCGGTACTGGATGAATGCGGTGTGACCGTCGATGCGGATGCGGTCGAAGTGCTCCAGCGACTCGCCGGGATGGCGCGGCAGGTTGCCGGCGACGTAGGCGCGCAGCTCGGCCAGCTGCATGCTGCGCTGCTGGTAGAAATCGTTGTACTCCACCTGCGGGTGATACAGCGCCAGCACGGCCTCCAGATCGCGCTGCTTCCAGCTCAGGTGATAGCGCAGGATGATCTGGCGGGTGCGCTCGGTCTGCGCGGTATCGTCGGGAAAGTCGTCGTCGAACATGGTGGGCATCGTTCCGGGGGCGCGGCGCAGCTTGCCCGATTCACCCTGCGCGGGTCAAAGCGCCGCCACGCCAAGCCAGTCCTCCAGGCTCACGGGCTTCTGCACGCCATATCCCTGCACGTAATCCACCCCCATTTCCAGCAGACGCGCGCGGATGGCAGGCGTTTCAACGTATTCGGCGATGGTCTGCCGCCCCAGGGCGTGGGCGATCTCGTTGATCGAGCGAACCATGGCCAGATCGCTGGAGGAGCGCTCGATCTCCCTGACGAAGCTGCCGTCGATCTTCACGTAATCCACCGGCAGGCGCTTGAGGTAGTCGTAGCTGGAGAAGCCCACGCCGAAGTCATCGATCGAAAAACTGCAGCCAGCGCGCTGCAGGTGGCGCACCAGATCGGCGGTCTTGGCCAGGTTGGAGACCGCCGCCGTTTCGGTCAGCTCGAAGCAGATGCGCCGCGGGTCGACCCGGTAGCGCTCGAACAGGCTCTCGATGAACCCCAGCAGCTTGTCGTCGTTCAGGCTGCTGCCGGACAGATTGATCGACAGCGCACTGCAGCGGCCCCAGAGGTCAGGATGTCGATCGAGCACGGCGAAGATGTGGCGCAGCACCCAGCGATCGACCTTGTTCATGCGGTGATAGCGTTCCGCGGCCGCGATGAAGTCCTGCAGTTGCAATTCGTTCTGCATCACCAGCAGCAGCTCGTAGTGCGGCAGCTCGCTGGATTGTCCTGCCGTCGGCGCAATCTGCTGTACGCGCAGCGCCAGGTCCTCGCGCTCGACGATGTCGTCGACCCGCGCGGCAATGGCCAGCAGGCCGATGCGACTGTCGTCACTGGCCATGCTGAAGCAGTGCACGCGATTGCGCCCGGCTTCCTTGGCGGCGTTGCAGGCCGATTGCAGCTCGCAGAACAGATTGGCGACGTCATGCCGCTGCGCCGCCTCGACCACCCCGACGCTGAGCGTGATGCCATGCTTGCGCGTTTCCCAGACGAAGCCCTCGCTCTCCACTTCGCGGCGCACCTGCTCGGCCAGATCCGCTGCCTGGGCTTCGTTGCACCCGGGCAACACCGCCGCGAAATCCACTCCGCCGACCCGTGCCAGGCAGCTGGCCTGAGGCAACCAGCGCCGCAGCAGCTCGCTGACGCGACCGAGACAGGCGTCGCCGGCATGCGGCCCGGAGTGGGTATTGATCAGGGCGAACTGGTCGAGGTGCAGCATGAGGAAGGCGTGCCGACTGCGGCTGGCCAGGCTCTGCGCAAGCGCGGACTCGAAAGCGCGGCGGTTGTGCAGACCGGTCAGCTCGTCATGACTGCGGGCATGGGCGACCTCGCGATACAGGCGCCCTACTATGTCCTGCAGGGTTCTTTGCACCAGGCTGTCGGAATCGCGACTGCCCTCTTCTATCAGCAACTGTCCGCTGGCCAGCTCGGCGACCAGTGCCTGCTCGGTGAAACATCCACTCTCGCGGCCCTGACGGTCGACCAGCACGTAGTGATCCATCGCCGGGTTCTTCCACACCAGGCGATGCACCTGGCCGTTCGCATCCTGCAGGCGAGCCCCCTCATGGAGCTGCTCCAGGCGCTCGCCCCAGCGCTGCAGTTCGTCTGCCAGCACCGGCCGGGCCCCTGGCAGATGCTCTGGGATCGCCAGTTGCACGGGCGCCTCACCGAGCAGCTGTTGGCGCAACCTGGCCAACACCGGGCCGTACTGGAAGCTGCCGGCACCGAAGGCCTCCATGCGCCGTTTGAGCACCTGCAACTGATGCTCGACCTCCGCGGCATAGGCCTCGGGATCGCCGCGAAAAGGCTCCTTGGCCCGTTCGTTGAGGCGCGTACAGAGCATCCCGGTCAGGGACATGTCCAGGCGCCAGGTCAGGTTCTGTCGGCCCAGGCGGATCAGTTCATGCACCAGCAGGTCGCGCCAGCCGGCGTCCAACCACTCCAGCAACAATCTGGGCACGCTCTCCTCGCCATGCAGCTCCCGCAGCGCGTCGGCAAGCTCCCGCTGGGCCTGTTTGAGGGTGTCCTGGCCCTTGTGCAATTGCTTGACCCGCTCGGCATTCTGCCGATAGCTGCGCTGCTGCTGGTCGATCAGTTCGTCCAGCTCCGCGGCGTGCACGGCGAAGCTCCGGTTGTCACCGTCATAGCCGGCGATGATCTGCTCGATCACCTCGTGCACCCGGCCTTCCAGCGCGGGGTTGGCCGGTTCGCAGTGATCACCCAGGCGCAGCACACGATCCAGGGTGGCACGCACCGGGTGATTGCTGTCGGCCAGGGCGGCCGGCTCTTTCAGCATCGCCTGCAATACCGGTAGCAGCAGGCGCTCGATGCCTGGCTTGAGCGCCGGCGCCAGGCCGTCATCTTGTGTCAGATGCTGGAACACCTCGCTCACCAGCTGGGTGTCCTCCTGCTGGCGCAGGCTGAGGGCACAGTCCTGTTGCCGAAATTGCTCGAGCAGTGCCTGCGCCGTCCAGCCACCGCTCGGCACCGGCTGGCTGCGCAAGCGACCGAGCAGTGCCGCGGGGATCTCGCCATGCGTCTGGGCCGCCTGGACGGGCGGCGACGCTGCAGGCTG